>JAGAEH010000050.1 GCA_017613225.1 Lachnospiraceae bacterium | reverse complement strand
ATCGATCTTAAGAAGCTCAATGTCAGCGGGAAGCTTCTCGCGGAAGCTTTCGTATGTACCTTCGGGATATACACCGGTAAGCGCTACGATCATCTTGGATCCTCCTTCTTATTTCAGGGTCGCCGCGACGGCGCGCATCTGCTCTTCGGAGGGGTTCCTTCTGTTGAGCTTGGAAGTTTCGACAATGAGCTTCATCAGGTTGACGCCCTCTTCGTCCGCGACCTTTTTGAAAGTTTTCATGAAGCTGGAGTGTGTTCCGGAGAGTCCCAGGATCAGGTCCATGGGAAGCAGGCCGGGCTTGTAGCCGTGGGCGGCCATGGCGGGAACGAGTTCGTCGTTGAGGAACTGCATGAGGCCGTAGAAATCGACCTCCGGGACGTAACCCTTATCCTGCAGCAGAGCGACCATTAATTCAGTGGGGATGTTGCCTGCGCTGCGGGCCATGCCCAGCAGTCCGCAGTCCACGCCGGCGGCGCCGTGCTCGATGGCTTTCAGAGCGTTGGCCGGAGCCAGGCCCAGATTGCTGTGGCCGTGGAACAGGACCGGGATCTTCAGCGCGCCGACCAGTGCGTCAAAATACTCGGCTACGTCGTCGGGCTTCATGCAGCCGGCGGAGTCCATGACGGTGAGTTCGTCCAGGCCGGCGGCTTCCAGTACCAGGGCCTCTTTGACCGCCTCTTCCGGCGTAGCCAGGTAGGCCTTCATCAGGGAATATCTGCAGGTGAGGCCCTGTCTCTTGACCTCTTTAATAATGGGAACGGAAATATCGGACAGGCCGGGTTCCGCGCCGATGCGGAGGAACTTTAAGCCGTACTGCTTTGCCAGGGCTACGTTCTCTTCCCTGTAGCGCTTGGCGTTGAGGAACATGCCGATCTCCGCTTTGTTCACGAAGGGCTGCGCGAGTTCCAGATACTCGAGGTCGTTGCAGGGAGCCAGGTTGCCCAGCGCGTAAGCGCCGATGCCGCCGGCGTTGCCGTATTCGATCACTTTGATCCCGTTGTCGGTGAGGCCGCGGAGCATCAACACCGTAAGATCAGCAGGGAAGCCTTTCCCCAAAACATTGGAGCCATCTCTGAGTGTGCAGTCCATTAAACGCATTTATGTATCCTCCTGTCGGTTTTCTTTTCCATCCCCGGAGCGGGGAATATGCTTTTTGCCTGGTTCAAGGATACTTTATGGCAACACAGTTAACAAACAGTTAAAAAAGCGCTTTCGCACAGCAAAAAACTGTGTTAATATCGATTTGACAAGCAGAATTGACACAAATGTGGAGGCGGCAATGAATACCGATATCTATGAATACTTCATTACAGTAGTACAGGAAAAGAGCATTTCCAGAGCTGCCGAGCGGCTGTATATCACGCAGCAGTCTCTGAGCGCCCAGATGCAGCGCCTGGAGGAGCACCTCGGCGTTACGCTTTTTACCAGGAAACCGACGTTCCGGCTCACTGTCGCCGGAGAGCGTTTTCTGCCCTACTGTCAGTCGATCTGCAATTCAGAGAGATACATGGAAGCCGAAATGGCGACGATGAGCGGAAGCGGGACCGCAAAGCTTCTGCTCGGCTGTACAAGGCTGCGCGCCTCCGTCTACCTGCCCGAGATCTGGGAACACTTTCACGCCCTGCATCCCAACGTCATCGTTTCGGGCTATGAGCGGGAATCCGATACTCTCGTATCCATGATGCAGAACGGAGACCTGGACATGGCCATCGCCGTGAACGTTGAAGAAGATCCCGCCTACAAAAGGATCCCCCTGACGGAGGAGACTCTGTACTGCGTGCTCAGTGAGAAACTGATCCAGAAGTATTGGAAAGGCGGGATCACCGATTTCGCCCAGCGTTTCCGGTCAGGCCTGGATCTGACTCAGCTTGCCGCTTTCCCTTTTGTCCTTCTCTCCCGAAGGAACAAAGCCCGCAGGGAGCTCGATCTGTTCTTCCGGGCCAATAAGATCTCGCCGAATATCGTCGTTGAGACCAACATGCAGGACATCGTTTACGATCTGAGCGTCAAAGGACACGGTGTGGGTATCCTGAGCAGGACGTTTTTTACCAGACAGAGGACTTTCCAGGAGGACGCGGAACCGCACTATATCCTCTATATCAAGAACGAATTGAAGCCGATCCAGCCCTATCTGCTGGTGAGCAACAGGATGGATTCGATCTTTTTAAGAGATATCGTATCCATCACCAGCTCCGTGATCCTTTCTTCGGTGCCTGTGGCCCGCAGGCAGATCGAACTGCACAATCAAAAGGTGGATCAGATGCTGGGGTTTGAATAAACACAGTTTTTTCCTGTGTCATACTGTGCTTTCCTCTTGTCTTTAACTGTAACCCGCTCCAATCAGATCATTGACGAACCGGGATCCCCTTGCCCCCGCCCGATACTGATGATATACTTTTTCTGCCTGAACGCCCCGGCTTTCAGGCAGATCACGTTTAAAGGAGCTTTCCGCCATGCCGAATCAACAGGAGATCACTGCAGCAAACGAGCTGTTGTCCTTTATCTATGACAGCCCCAGCATCTATCACGTCGTCAGCAATCTGGCCAAAAAGCTGGACGAGGCCGGATTTGAAGAGCTTGCGGAGAACCGGCGCTGGAAGATCCAGCCGGGCAAAAGCTACTACGTCCGCCGGAACAATTCCAGTCTGATCGCGATCCGGGTGCCGGAGGGCGAGGCGGACAGCTTTTTAGTCTCCGCGGCCCACAGCGATTCTCCCTGCTTTAAGATCAAGGAGAACGCGGAACTGCGGAACGACAGCTATGTGCGCGTCAACACGGAAAAGTACGGCGGCGCCATCTTCTCCACTTGGTTCGACCGTCCGCTGTCCGCAGCGGGGCGGGTCTTTGTGGAGACGGAAAACGGGATCGAGGAGCGGCTGGTGCGGCTGCAGGACAATCTGCTGATCATACCGAACGTGGCCATCCATCAGAACCGGGCCGTCAACGACGGCGTAGCGCTGAAGGCCAACGTGGACACGCTGCCCCTGCTGGCGCTGGGACGGGATGACGTCTCCATCAACACCCTGGCCGCGGAGGCCGCCGGCGTGGATCCGGAGAAGGTGCTGGGGAAGGACCTGTTCCTCTTCTGCAGCGAACGGGGCTGCCTGGCCGGCGCCCGGGGCGACATGATGCTCTCTCCCCGGCTGGACGACCTGGCCTGCGCCACCGCCCTGCTGCGGGGCCTGATGGAGGCAGAGACCGTAAACCAGATCAGCGTCTGCTGCATCTTTGATAACGAAGAAGTGGGCTCCGGGACCAAGCAGGGCGCCGGTTCCACCATGATCCGCGACATCCTGCGGCGGCTGGTGACCGCCCTGGGTAAGGACGAGGAGGACTTCCAGATCCTGGCAGCCAACGCCGTTTTCGTCTCGGCGGACAACGCCCACGCCATCCATCCCAACCATCCCGAATACTTTGACGCCGACAACTCTCCTCTTATCAACAAGGGGATCGTCATCAAATTCAACGCCACGCAGAAATACGCCACCGATGGGAAGGCCTGCGCCTTCTTCCGCTCCGTCTGCCGGAAGGCCGGCGTAGGGACTCAGGTCTTTTTCAACCGTTCCGACCTGGCCGGGGGCGGCACGCTGGGGAGCATCCTCTCTACGGTCCTTCCCATGAACACCGTGGACATCGGCCTGCCCCAGCTGGCCATGCACTCCGCCTTCGAGACCGCCGGCGTTTCGGACTATCTGAGCCTGATCAAGGCCATGACCGGTTTCTACGAAGCCTGACAGAAATAAGGCAGACATAAACAGTGCGTGTATCAGGAAATATCTCCTGTACACGCACTGTTTTTTGCTCTGTGAGGGATGTGAAAAGAGAACCGTCCCCTTTACACGTCGAAGCGTGCATAGAGAAACGTCCCTTATGCACGGGATTACACGTCGGCCGGGTTTACGTGGATCATGATGTGCTTGACGTTGGGGAACTGCCGCTCCACCGCCCCGTGGACCTGCTCCGCGATCTCGTGGGCCTCCACCAGGGAGATGTCGTGCTGAACGGCGATCTCCAGATCTATGTAGATCTTGTTGGAAAACTGCCTGGTGCGCAGCACGTCGATGCGCACCACCCCGGGCTGGGCCTCGATGAAGTCCTTGATCTGCTTTTCGACGGCATCGTCGCAGGAGGTGTCGATCATCTTGTTCAGGGCGTCTTTAAGAATGTCATAGGCCACTTTCAGGATCAGCAGGCAGATGATCAGGCTGGCGATGGGATCCATGATGGGCAGGCCCATCTTGGCCATGAGGATGCCGATGAAGGAGCCGATGGAGGAAAAAGCGTCGGAGCGGTGGTGCCAGGCGTCCGCCTTAAAGGCCGCGGAATCCATCAGTTTGGCGTAGTGCATGGTGTACCAGAACATACCTTCCTTGACCACGATGGAAACGACGGCGGCGATCAGCGGCAGCATGGTGGGGATCTCAATGGTCCCCCGTTCGTAGATCAGCTTGTGGATTCCGGTATAGCCGATGCCCAGGCCCGTTCCTGCCAGGATCAGCCCCAGCACCAGGGAGGCCACGCTCTCAAAGCGTTCGTGACCGTAGGGGTGCTTTTCATCCTCTTTCTGCCGGGACAGCCGCACGCCGATCCAGGCGATCAGCGTGGCAAAGACGTCCGACAGCGAATGGACCGCGTCCGACACCATGGCGCCGGACCGGCCGAAGATGCCGGCGAACAGCTTGAACGCCGCCAGCAGAATGTTCCCCAGGATCCCGACCCGGGACAGTTTTTTGATGATCACATTTTCATCCATGACGTATCTTCCGAAAACCAGGTCTTCCCCGCAGCCTGTCCGGGATAAAAAACAACACATCCCGGAACAAGTAACTGTCCCGCAGATGTGCCTTTGCCCGATCTGCTGCTTTTGCAAAGCCCGGCCACATACCTTCGTATTGCCTGCTCAGTTTGTACTGCGGAAGACACCGGTGTGTCCGCGCAGTGCAGAGAGTTTCGAAAATACTAACATAATCGGGCCCGATTGTCAAATCCGCCCCAGCCGCGGGGTAAAATAGTGAAAAACCCCTGTGTTGGAATGGACAATTCTGTTTTTTTCTGTCATATTATAGGGGAACACACAGACAGGAGGAACATCATGATCTGTCCAATTTGCAAAAACGACATACCGGACGGCACGAATTTCTGCCCCAATTGCGGCGCGAGGCTGGTGGATGACGAGATCTCCATCAACGGCGCCCCCAGGCGCGAAGCCGAAGAGACCGTTGAGATCCAGGGAGTAAAGGTCACGGAAAACATCACTCTGTGCGACGACGGCAAATACCGCTGGTATTATGAGTTTCATATGATGAAAAATCCGACGATCTTCCTGACCGTCCTGAAGGTGCTGGGCATGGCCGCGGCCATCGTGGCGGCGTTCAGCGTCATCATCAGCCTGAAAGACTGGATCAAGTACGGCTTCCAGTTTGAGGAAGGCGGCGGAAAGATCCTCCTGATCTTCCTCGCGGTCTTTCTTGGGATCACGATCATTTCCTATATCATCGTTGCCGCCCTCTACGGATGGAAATACCTGGTCCTCTTTGAGATGGACGAGGAAGGCGTAACGCACGTCCAGCTGCCGAAGCAGATGGAGAAAGCGCAGGCTCTTGGCCTGATAACCGCGCTGATCGGCCTTGCTTCCAACAAGCCGACGACGGCCGGCATCGGCCTTCTGGCAGCCGCCAGGAGCGCCAGCACCTCGGAATTTGAAAAAGTGAGAAAGGTGAAGTGCCGGAAAGGACTGCAGACCATCTTCGTCAACTATCGCCTGGACCACAACCAGGTCTATGCGAAGCCCGCGGACTTCGACTTTGTCAAGGAGTACATCGTATCCCGCTGCGTCAACGCGAAGATCATCGGGTAGGACGACAAGGGGCCTGATCCACGGAGGACCAGGCCTTTTTTATTTTCAGAAAGGGTAAGAACGACATGAAAAACAGGATCATGAAAGCGCTGGCGGTCCTTCTTGCGGCGCTGCTGCTTACGAGCTGTGCCGGCACAGGCGGCGGAGGCGAAAACATCCCCTACGATCCCGGGACTCCTGTTCCGGCGCCTCACAACGGAGTGTTCTCCTGCGAATTCGGGACTCTCACCTTCAACGGCGACGGAACTACCGTCGCAGCCGAACTGGACAACAGCTCCGGTCTTTTCGGCGAACTGCCCGCCGGAAAGCTGGAAGGCACCTACCGCTTCGTCTCGGACCTGCCGCCCCATGGCAGGACCGACGTCCGCTATGACACTGCTCACAACCTGGAGCTGACGCTGGAAAAAGACGGGGAAAAATCCGTTTTATACTGGGACCTGGGTTATCTTTCGGAGGATAAAAAGACCTTCACGATCTACGTCGGCGCCGTGACGGAAAGCGTCATCCCCGTGGTGTTTGACACGGACGGCGGCCGGGTGCAGGCGCTTTTCCAGAAGCAGTAAGCATCTGATGAAAAATGCCGCTCCGGGAAGACCGCCGCGGCAGACATAAAACGGAGCGGCCACCCGGCCGCTCCGCTTCATTTGGCGCTTTTTAGTTTTTAAAATGATCAGTCTCCGATCTCCATTTCCCCGTACAGCAGGGAGAACATCGCCATGGCAAAGGTCATGGTCGCTTCTTCATAGGAGAGTTCCTGAGGGGTCGTGCTGTAGGCAGGGATCCCGTCCTCATTGGTGAAGAACTCCATCACGGCATTGATCTCCGCTCCGGATTCCGCGTCGACCTGATTCATTTCCAGCTTCCAGACTTCAACGGTCTCCTCCACGAACCAGAAGATCGCCGCTCCCTCGTCACCGTCTTCGGTGGTGGTGACCTTGACCTTGTCGTATACGACGCCGTCCTGCTCCACGGTCTCCAGATACTCCATGGTCATGTTGTCCTCGTAGGTGTAGTCCTCCGTGGAAGTGCCGCTCATCTCACCCAGCGGATCCTCACCGTCCGGAACGTCGGTGACGTACCAGGCTTCTTCGCTGCCGTCCCCGCCTTCCTTCGGCAGTACGGTCTGGATGTAGAGCTTGCCCTCGTTCTCATACATCGCGGCAAAGCTTTCAGCCTCATCTTTGGTGACCTGTATCATGACCATGTTGTGGGCGGTGACCATCATCATGCCCGCGGCGCCTTCAGAGCCCTGGTAGATGCGGATGTCCTTGCCCACGAAATTGAACTCGCCTACATTGTTCTTGAAATCGGCATAGAACGCGGCCTTGTCCTCATCCGTTTTGCCGCTTTGGGTAGGCGCTTCGGTGGGTGCCTCGGTAGGGGCAGCTGTGGTGGGAGCTTCCGTAGTAGGAGCTTCCGTGGTGGGCGCCGCCGTGGTGGGAGCTTCGGTAGGAGCTTCCGTGGTGGGCGCTGCAGTGGTAGCGGCCTCCGTAGGCGCCGCGGTAGTGGTCTCCGGCTCGCTGGAACCGCAGGCGGTCAGGGCGAATACCATGGCAAACGCCAGGATCAGTGCTATCAGTTTTTTCATAAATAATACCTCCGGTTATTCTGCCTTGGGCAGACGTACTGCCCGTCATGCGTACATTATGTCCTAAAAGGCGGATAATATCAAGGGGCGTTTTATCTCACCTCGATCCCCATCTCCGCCGCACGCTCCAGATATACATCGCTGAGCCCCTTTGTGGTCACCAGCACCTTCTTGGCATACTTGCCGCCGAATCTCTTCGCCACGGTGTCCAGCTCGTACAGCGCGTGCAGGGTCTGGCGGGAGGCCATCTCACCGCTTTTGCAGGAGATGAAGGTCGGGACGCAGCCCGTCAGGGACAGCACGTCTATCTCGTTCAGAACGTCTACCCCCGCCTGGCTGTGGACGATCCCGTCCCAGTCCAGATGGACGCCGATGCGGCAGTCGCCGCTGGTTCTCCTCTCCTCCTGGAACACGTGCCATTCCAGAATGCTTCCGCCGTCCCACAGGCATTCCTTTATGTACTGGTTCTTAAAGCGGAGCCGGTATTCGCCGTCCTCATGCTTCAGATCCAGAATGACTCCTTTTTCAGCCAGGGCGTCCAGGATCTGGTTGAGTTTCGCGGGGGTCGTCAGCTTTCCCTTCGACTCGGAAAGGGCATGAAGTATGGTCGTGGCCTTGCGGTTTACCTGCAGATCTTCATCCGGGACCATGTGTGCCCTGAGGAAATCGGAGAACGGATTCCACTGATCGCTGAACCGGCTGGCCACTTCCCAGATGCCGGCAACATCCCTGTCAAACTCCTCATCACTGATCTCTTTGAGGCTCTTCTGCAGAAGATAATTGATCTTCCCTCCATGCATCTCCACATACTTGTCCAGGTCCAGTTCGACATGCTGCGCTTCGGCGTCTCTGCTTATGCGGGAACCCGCGCCGTCATCCAACTCGATCAGCTGGTTTTTCGGGACGTCATAGATGTGCATGGACGTGTCGTACTGCTTTGAGAGGATCCCGAAGGCCACCAGAATCAGGCTCTCGCCGCCTGTGATGTCGAAAAACAGCTTCGCGCCGGAATCCAGTTCCCGTTCGATGGCCGAGCGCATCGTCCGGAGGATCGCCTGCAGGTCGTTCGGATACAGCGGCTGGAAGATCACCTCCCGGACGCCGCAGTACTGCCTCAGAAAGTTTTCTGTTTTGTTTTTCTGCTCCCGGATCTCCTCGTGATATCCGAAGAACACCACTTTGTCGATCTTAAAGTGCAGGCAAGTGATCACATTTTCGATGGGTTCACTCCCCAGAAACTCATAGTTTACGACCATATCCGCAGGACTCCTGTACGCTCATCAGCAGGTTGATGGATCTTTGACTCTATAATGGCACAGCTCTCCTCCCGGCGTCAAGATGATCGGGGCTTCTCAGCCCCGGGCGGGGGCCCGGACCCCCGCCCAGCACCAGAAGCGCGGCTTCCGGCGTATGCCGCCGTACTGAGAGGCGATCCGCAGGAAGCGGCCGTTTCCCTCGAACACCACGGAGGTGTATCTGCCGCTCCCGGTACTGTCGAAGTAGACCCGGACGTCCGTGTCCAGGAAGCCCTTCGGCAGTCTGGGAAGTACTTCCTTCAGGAAGTAGATTTCACACTGCTCCTCCAGCCGGATCTGGGCCGTGCTCCCCAGGAGCATGTACAGCAGGCGCCGGGAGCTCTCCACGCTGGAGCTGGCGGCCTTCGCCGTTTTGAAGTAGCTGCCCACCATCATGTAGATGATGTAATCGAATGCTTTTTGCTGGTCCATTTCCTTTAGTATCATGTCGTATCCTCCTTATAGCGTTTTTCCTCCTTAGATCCAAAAAGGACCGGTAACGGGCAGACTTCGGGTGTCTTGCCAAATTACCAGTCCTTTTTTGATGCTTGCCGTTCGGAAACGGAAGCCTTTGTTCTGTATTATTGATCTTGTTCGGTTTTTTACCTGCTCCGTATTTTACATTCTTTTTCGGAAAAGACAATCAACCTGTGGTTTAATTCCCCCGTATCTGCCTGCCCCGCGCCGCCTTTTTCCGCCCGGCCGCGCCGGCTTAATGTACTTTACCAAAGGGGCCGGTTCACTTATTTTTTATTGAAAACAAACGCCTCATGGTATATAGTATTAAGCAGCAGGCGCGCTGCAGCGTGCCGGATAATAATATAACTGGAGGTCCACCGACATGACAACAATGTCATATAAACTGACAACGGCTTTTTTTGATTCCAAGGGACTCAAATATCTGGCTCGCGAAGAAGACAGCGCCATGCTCCTGCTCTACGGAATGAAGGATAATAAAAGACTGGATATTCTTATCAACTTTGACGAGGACGACCGCACCGCAGGCCTGACCACCTTTGGCTACCTGACATTCCCGGAAGAGAAAAAGGCTGCCATGTATGAACTCTGTTCCAAGATGAACGGAGCGTACAGATGGGTCAAATTCTACGTGGATGATGAAAACTGTGAGATCAGAGTCCGGGACGACGCTGTCATCCAGCTGGATTCCTGCGGCGAAGAGATCCATGAGCTTGTCGGAAGGCTGATCGAAATCTCCGAAGACGCTTATCCGAATTTCATGAAGGCCATTTGGTCATAACACATTGACGATCGCAGAGCTGCTGCGGCATGTTGCTTAGAGAGCATTCGTGCTGCAGCAGTTTTTTTGAAGGAGGATACAGACATTCACATGGACAGCAACGCAATTCTACAAATGGTCCTGAAATTCTGTGAGGGCTGCAAGCCGGACGATACCCCTCTCAGTCCCTATCACATCTTATACGGCTACGCAAAGCTGCTGAGCATGGACGTATCCACCCTGAGCATCATGTTCAGCGATAAGGACACCAAAGACCTGGATGAAGCCCGCCGGTTTTTCAAAGAGAAAAAATGCGATGCCCCTCTGGTCAGGCAGGGACTGCCTCTGCTGTTCTCCAATCTGGAGGACGCGGATCAGCTGGGTGACTGCAGCAGCCTGATCGAGGATATGGCCAAGTCAGACAGCAAAATCTCCTCCTATGATCTGCTTCAGAAACTGCTGCCGGAAGGGACTCCGATCTTCGAAGTGTTTGCCGAAGGGCACAAGATCGAGGACGTTCTGGATTACCAGAAGACATTGAAGGCGATCGCGCCGGCCGATCCCGCCGCGGAGACTGCGGAAAACGCAGCCCCCGCGGAGACGCAGGCTGCCAATGCACAGGAGACTGCGGAAGACAGCAAACCTGAAGGAGCCCCGGCAGAGGCTCCCCCGCTGACCTTCCCCGAGGTGGCGGAGAAATATCGAAAACTAAGGGTGGACCTTTTAGACGCAGTAAAAGGTCAGAACGATCCCGTCATGGAATTCGTCCGGGACTGCTTCCAGGGAAACGTTCTCGGCCGCGATGAAGAACAGGATCAACCCCGTGCGTCCTTCCTTTTTGTAGGTCCTCCCGGAACAGGCAAGTCCCTGATGGCCCGGACGGCGGCCAGGAGCCTTGGCCTGCCCTGCATGTTACTGGGCATAAGCATGTACATGATGGGGCCTGCTGAAAGTGTGACATATTTTGTCAAAGAGCATCCGGAATGCGTCCTGATCTTTGATGACGTCGACCGGGCTGACAGTGACGTTTACCAGCTGCTGATACAGGTCCTGGAACAGGGATACACAGTGATCCGGTCCGGCATCAAGATCTCCTTCCGTAAAGCCATCATCATCATGACGACCAGCGCCGGCCGCGATCTTTATGAAAACAATTACGGGGACATCTCCGGCACGCCGAAAAGCGTCATCCTGGAGGCCCTGAGGAGTGAAATGATCCCGGGCACAAACCATCCGCGGTTCCCTTCTGTTTTCTGTGACTGCCTGAGCGCGGCAGATACCATCATGTTCAGCCATCTGAGCATGCAGATCCTGGCCCGGATGGTGGAGGAGAATTTCTCGCATACCGCGGAACAGATCCGCTCCGAGTACGGCTATCAGGTCTCCTATGACCACAGGCTTCCTCTTCTCTTCCTGTTCCATCAGGGAAACTCCGAGGATGCCAAACCCGTGATCAGGCAGAGCGGCGCCTTCATGAAAAATGAATTATATGAGCTGTCCCGCCAGATCGAGAGCCATGAAGACCTGTTAAATAACATCGAGGCGCTCCACTTTGAGATCGACCTGTCTTCCGAAGACCTTGATCCCGAACTGAGAGGCCTGTTTGAAAAGCCCCGGACAACGGAGATCGCCGTGCTCTGCCGCGAAGAAGACCGCTCCCTCTTTTCCCTTCCGGAAGATTACGTGGTCCGTTTCGCGGAGACGCCGGAGGAGCTGGAGGCATGCCTGAACAATGACGTCTCCTTTGTCCTGATCGACCCGATGTTCGGCCTTAAGGAGGGCGACGCCCGGGGCGTCAGCCTGGACGACTATGGTTCCATCGGCGTGAAGTCTTTCTTCCGCCTGAAAAAGAGCGGCGACACCATTCCTGTCTATCTGCTGGAGACCGGCAGTCCCCTCGGGGAGACCGATAAAAACACCTTCACCCGGCTGGGAGCGGCGGGAGTCGTTTCCACCGTCAGCAGTTCACCGGAGACGGTGAACCGGCAGCTGCAGCAGATCGCGGAAGAGATCTGCATGGAGGCCCGGGGACAGGAATTTCTCCGCAGGGGATATGTTCTGGACTTCAATACCGCCCAGATCCCGGACGGCGCCACGCTGCGGGTCCAGTACCATAGCCTGCATAAGCAGAGGGTCATCGACTCCGCCAGCGCCGCCAGTTTCGTTGCCGATGTCGACCGCCCGAAGGTCACCTTTGACGATGTGATCGGCGCGGAAAACGCCAAAAACGAGCTGCGATATTTCATCAAATTCCTGTCCAATCCCCGCAAGTTCATCAGCGAGGGCGGCAAGCCCGCCAAAGGCGTGCTGCTGTATGGCCCTCCCGGCACCGGCAAGACCATGCTGGCCCGGGCGATGGCCGGCGAATCCGACGTGGCCTTCATCCAGACCAGCGCGACGGAATTTTTGAACAAGTACTTTGGGCAGAGCGAGGAGAACGTCCGGAACGTCTTCCGGACGGCTCAGAAATATGCGCCGTCCATCATCTTCATTGATGAGATCGACGCCATCGGCAAGTCCAGGACCGGTGAATTCCAGCACACCGAGTCCGTGCTGAACGCTCTGCTGACCGAGCTGGACGGCTTTAGGACGGACGTCAACAAACCTGTGTTCGTCCTCGCCGCCACAAACTATAAGCTTCAGGAAGACGGCTCCGGACAGCGGACGCTGGATCCCGCCCTGGTGCGGCGTTTCGACAACCGCATTCTGGTGGATCTGCCCAACGAAAAAGAGCGCATCCAGTACCTGACCCGCGTCGTCAAGGAAAAGGGCTTTGTGGACGTCAGCGAGAGCACGATCAAAAACCTGGCAGCCCGCACGCCGGGGCTTTCCATCGCCATCCTCCAGAACGTGGCGGACCTGGCCTTCAGGAATGCCAGCAAGCTGGACCGGGCGCCCAACGGGGAAGACCTGCTGAATGCCCTGGAGGAATACAGTTACGGTGAAAAGAAGGACTGGGGCGAAAAGTACTACCGCTCCGTCGCGATCCACGAATCCGGCCACTCCTACATGGCCTGGAAGTCCGGCGAAAAGCCCTCCTACGTGACCATCGTATCCAGGGGGAGCTTCGGCGGATACATGGCCCATGAAAACAGCGAGGATAAGCCGGTGTATTCGAAGGAAGAACTGACCTGGCGGATCCGCTGCGCCCTTGCCGGCCGCGCCGCGGAAGAAGTCTTTTACGGCAGGGACGCGTCCCTGAACACCGGCGCTTCCGGCGATCTTCAGACCGCGACCCAGTACGCTCTGAGCATGCTGTGCGATTACGGCATGACGGATGGAAACTTCATCGCTCTCCCTTTCCGTGCCATTTCAGGCACGCCGATGGCCGCTTCCTACCTGGAGCAGGCCAACCGGATCCTGCGGCAGGAAATGGCAAAGACTGTGGAGCTCATTGAGGAGGGAAAGGAAAAAGTCAAGAAACTTGCGGACCGTCTCCTGGAAGAAAACAATCTGACAGGAGAAAAGATCCAGGCCGTCTTCGAGGAGACGGACTGACCGTTTAAGAAAAAAAGGAGGACCCATGGACTATCAGCACATCATCGACGCCGTCCTGAAAGAGACGGACGCATTGAACGACATCGCTCTGAAAATGTATGAACACCCGGAGACTGCCTACAACGAGGTCAAGGCCTGCGCCTGGCTCAGCGAGGCTCTGGAAAAGTACGGCTTCAAGGTAGAGAAAGGCCTGTACGGCATGCCCACCGCCATCCGCGCGGAGTGGGGAAGCGGCCATCCGGTGATCGGCCTGCTGGCCGAGTACGACGCGCTTCCCGGACTTTCCCAGACCCAGGACACCTACAAGCACGCTGCCGTGGAAGGCGGCCCCGGACAGGGCTGCGGCCACAACCTGCTGGGCGTCTGCACCCTGGCGGCTGCCATCGGCATGAAGGCTGATCTGGAAAAGAGCGGCCTGCCCGGCACCGTAGTCTTCTACGGCTGCCCCGCCGAAGAAGTCCTGACCGGCAAGGCCTTCATGGCAAGAGAAGGCGCCTTCACGGAGCTGGATCTGGCCTTCGCGTGGCACGGCCACAGCAAGAACACCATCAGCCTGGGCATGGGCGGCGGCCTGAATTCCGCCACCTTCCACTTCAAGGGCAAGACGGCGCACGCCTCCGCTGCCTGGGCCGGACGATCCGCCCTGGACGCGGTGGAACTGATGAACGTAGGCGCCAACTATCTGCGGGAGCACATGACCCCCAATTCCCGCGTCCACTACGTCTATAAGGAAGCCGGCGTGGCGCCGAACATCGTGCCCGACAGGGCATCCGTATGGTACTATGTCAGGTCCCAGTACCGCTGGCAGATCGACGAGCTCTACGGCAGGCTGGTGAACATCGCCAAGGGCGCCGCCATGATGACGGACACCGAGGTGGAGATCGAGTTCCACGGCGGCTGCTACAACACCATGTCCAACAAGACCATCGCGGACGTGTTCGCCGAGGTCTATCCGGAAGTTCCCGCCGCCAAGTACACGGAGGAGGAGCTGGCCATCGCGGACGCTCTGAACGCCACCATGCCGGAATACGAGCACAAGAAGCCCGAGGAACCCATCCACACCGGCTTCATCTACAAACCGGAGGAGTACAAGATCACCCCCGGCTCCAGCGACGTGGGTGACGTGGAGCACATCGTACCCGGCATCATGATCAACACCGCCAGCCAGAACATCCTGGGCGTGAACCACACCTGGCAGACCACCTGCTGCTCCGGCAACGGCATCGGCTTAAAGGGCATGATCCGCGGCGGCATCTGGATGGCCCTGGCCGCGGCGAAGTTCTACCGCGACAACAGCCTGGTGGAGAAGGCCTGGGAGACCTTCAAGGCGGATCTGGACGGCGAGACCTACAAGTGCCCGATCCCGAAGGAAGTGCCTATTCCGCAGCCGCAGGAGTGATCACGGCGAAGCACCGGCATAAGTTCCGGTTTCCCATCTAAATAATAAATGAGGGCGGACCCGCAGCGGGCCCGCCCTTTTGTGCCTATATGCAGCTTTTTAAACATCTGCGGATCATCCGGAAGCGGATGCTCTTCTCCTGCGGTCAGCGTTTCATCACCGCTTCGATGTCCGCGATCTCCTTCGGAATGGAATCGGAAAGGACGTCGCAGCCGTCTTCCGTCACCACCAGCGTGTCCTCGATGCGGATGCCGATCTCCTCATCGTCAAAGTAGAGGCCGGGCTCCAGAGTAAACACCAGACCGGGCTCCAGGATCAGGCCGTGATCGCCTACGTCGTGGGTGTCCAGACCGATGTTGTGGCCGCTGCCGTGCATGTAGTACTTGTCGATCTCCTCCGGCTTTTCGATCTTGCCGATCTTGACCAGTTCCTCCGCCATCACCTGTTTGGAGAGTTTCTGCAGATCGTCCTTCACGGCGCCGGGCTTCGTGGCCTCTTCCGCGGCCTTCAGTCCCTTTAATACGACTTCGTACAGCTGGGCCTGACGCTCCGTAAACTTGCCGTTTACAGGGTAAGTTCTGGACACGTCGGCGCAGTAATAGTTGTACTGGGCGCCCAGATCGAAGAGGATCATGTCGCCGTCCTTCGTGACGGTGTTGTTGTCCACATAGTGCATGTGGTTGGCGTTCTGCCCCGTGGCCGCGATGGTGGTGAAGGCCGGCCGCTTCACGCCGTTGTACTTCAGGACGAAGTCATAGTAGGCCTCGATCTGATACTCGGTCATGCCGGGTTTCATGTTCCGCATCATGTTCAGCACGCCCTCTTTGGTGATGTCCACCGCCTTCCGGTGGGCCTCGATCTCCGCCGGGTGCTTAATGGTGCGCAGGGAGCATACGAAAGGATAGGCGTTGTGCACCTGCATGAAGGGATAGGCGGCCTGCAGCTTCTTCGCGAAGCGCATGTCGGGACTGTCGGGATAGCTCATCTTCCAGTGGGCCATGTCCATGTAGGCATTCTGGATCCGGCCGTCAAAGAGCACCCGGGAGAGCTGGTTCTCCAGGTTCAGAATGTCCTCGATGCTGTCGATGCCCGTCTCCGCCTTGATCTTCTCCGGATCGAAGATCAGGTTGTCCCAGCGCTGGTCCCGCTCGGATGGGATGTGCATGTAGAGCGTCTCTTTCACTTTGCCGTCCTTCTTGACGATCAGCAGCATGGCGTGAGCGCAGTTCTGGCCCGTCAGATAGACAAAGTTCCTGTAGGGCTCAAAGATGTAGCACTCATCGTGGGTGGATTCCTTCGGCTCGCCGCTGAAGACGAAATAGATGGAATCATCCTCCATGTATTCGGCCAGCTTGCGGCGGTTTTCCTTATAAAATTCTGCAGGCAGCATGTTCTTCTCCTTACTTCTTCAGCCATTCCTTCAGAGCGTCGAGGCTCTTGAAGACTCCCAGGAACATCAATAATGACAAAAACAAAGACAATGTCTTTTTCATCAGAGTTGATCCTCCCCGTTGAATAAATTCAGTTCATTTTAACACGATACAAATGCTGCCGCAATGATATTGTCGGCCCCACAAACACTTTTTGCCCGGTGGCATAATTCCCGTTTCTGTGATAAAATGTGTACTATACAGATAACCTGAAACTGTCGGTCAAAGGAGTATTCATGGCCCGTTGGGGATTTATTTTCGATCAGAATAAGTGCATCGGCTGCAACGCCTGCCAGATGGCCTGCAAGGACTATCACGACCTGGAGCTGGGGCTGTTCTTCCGCCGCGCCGTTACGGTGCAGCAGGAGGAGGGCGGCCGCAGGCAGTGGGTCCACTACTCCGGCGCCTGCAATCACTGCGCCGACCCGGCCTGCGTAAAACACTGCCCCACCGGGGCCTATTACGTGCAGGAAGACGGGACCGTAGGCCATCATCCCGAAAAATGCATCGGCTGCGGCACCTGCACCTGGGCCTGCCCCTACGGAGCGCCCAGGATCAGCGCGCGCTTTGGCATCTCCATGAAGTGCACCTCCTGCCCGGAGCTGCGGGCGGAGGGAAAAGAGCCTGCCTGCGTGGAGGCCTGCCTGACCCACTGCCTGACTTTTGCGGACCTGGATCTGCTGTCAGAGGAGGAAAAAGCCGGGATGACGGATGCTCTTCCGATCCTGCCTTCTCCGGAGCTTACGAAGCCCTCGCTGCTGATTAAAAGAAAGAAAGTCTCCGATGCCATCCTTAGCGAAGACCTTTCTGTCATCCTGAGCGAAGTGAGCGCAGCGAACGGAGTCGAAGGATCCTTCGTCGCTTCCGCTCCTCAGGATGACAGGAAGACGCCCCCGATGTCTGAGCGGATCGTGATCCTGGGCGCCGGCATCGCCGGCATCGCCGCCTGCGAGCGGATCATCCGGGAGGCCCCCGGCACGGAGATCGTCATGGTCTCCGACGAGCAGGACCTGCCCTACGTGCGGCCGCTGCTCTCCAAGCTGGCGCTCTCCACCTTCCGGCGGGACAGCCTGGCCATCCACGGGTCTGAATGGTATGCGGAAAACAACGTCCGGCTGATATCCGGCGCTTTAGTTGACCGTCTCCTGACCCACAAAAAGGAAGTACTTCTGGCCGACGGAACGGCCATTCCCTATGATAAATGCATTTACGCGCTGGGCGCTCGCTGCCACGTCCCTCCCATTCCCGGGGCGGACCTGCCCGGGACGGCCTGCGTGCGCACCATAAAGGACCTGCAGAAGATCCGCCGGCTGCTGGCCGCCGCGAAGCGCGCGGTGGTGATCGGCGGCGGCGTGATCGGCCTGGAATTTGCCTGGGAGATCCGGCGGCTGGGCTGCGAAGTGACGGTTCTGGAAGCTCTGCCTCATCTGATGCCCCGGATCCTGGATCCCCAGTCCGCCGCCGTTCTGGAAGAGCACTGCAGAGCCTGCGGGATAGAAGTCCTCACCGGTGCGGAGATCGAAAGGATCGAAGGCAGTGAACGCGCTGAAGCCGTGATCCTGGCGGACGGACGCCGTTTTGCGGCGGATCTGGTGCTGCTCTCCTGCGGAGTCCGCGCCAACAAGGACGCCGCGGAACGTTCCGGCCTGGCCTGCGGAAGGGGCGTTTTGGTAAACCATCTGCTGCAGACCTCCGCGCCGGAGGTCTACGCCGCCGGGGACTGCATCCAGCCGGATCAGTCCGCACTTCACGATGCTGCGGGTCACTGCCGGATCGATGACCTGAATCCCGGGCTCTGGACCTACGCGAAGGAGACCGGTGACATCGCCGGCTTCAACGCTGTCCATCCCGAAAGTGAAGCCCTGTCCTTTGCCCCGAAGCCGGAACCGGTGCTCCTCTCCGCCCTGGGGACGAGCCTTTTCGCCATTGGCGAAACGGAGGAGGAAGACGGCGTCCGGGCGGAGTGCGCTGCACCGGATGAGACCGGGTGGCCGCTCTTCCGGGTCAACCCCCACGGCGGAGCGGACCTGCGCTATGAAAAACGGTTTTACCGCGGCGGAAAGCTCTGCGGCGCCGTTCTGATCGGAGACCTGAGCAAAATGCCGGAGATTCGGGACGAGATGCGCGCGGCGGACGAAGTTGGAGGAACCACCATTGACAGATAGAAAGAATTATTATCAGCAGATATCCGCCGCCGCGGACTTCTTCGCCTCCAAAGAAGGCGCCCTGCCCGTCATGCGGGCCTTCCCGGACTGGGAAGCGCACTCCGAACGGGACTGGGCTCTTTTATATGATGAAGTCTTCCGCGGCACCAATGCCTTCTGGGAGATCCCCCTCTGGGCCTCCGCGGCCTTCGGTGAACGGGTGCTGTGCAACCAGACCACGCTGGACGT
>JAGAEH010000049.1 GCA_017613225.1 Lachnospiraceae bacterium | reverse complement strand
GGTCTCCCGGATCGGCGAGGCGATGGCGGAGACGTAGCTCTCCATGCCGCCGATCACCGTGGGGGTGATCAGCACCACCTGGGCTAATATCATCAGCGGAACGGTGAACAAAAGCTTCAGCTTACCGAAGGGGCCCACGCCGGAGAACAGAAGATAGAAGATCAGGCCGCAGACCACGGGGGGCATGCCCATCAGGGTGCGGTTGACCACGATCAGCGCGTTCCTGCCACGGAAGCGGCAGGAGCCGTACAGGATGCCCAGAGGCACGCCGATCAGCAGCGCGATAACGGAACTGGACAGACTCATCCTGGCAGTCGTGCCCAGGATGTTGATGAGTTCCGCGTCTCCGCTGAAGATCAGATCAATGGCTTTTCGAATCGCGCTCCACATAGTCTTTCTCGTAATAGATCTGAGTTAAAAACAGGGCTGCAGCAGAAGGAAATGGCTGCTACAGCCCTATCATAGTGAGGTCTTGTTCAGTTGTAAAGTTAAATCACTGACCGTTGTTGACTTTGAAGGTCAGGAAAGTGGCCTTGTCGGAGAGGATGTAGCCGTGCATCTCCTCGGCCATGGTCAGGCAGACGCCCATGCCGGCGTTGGCGGAAGTATACCAGTCGGTGTAGTCCTTAAAGCTGTCGGCTTCGGCAGTGATGCCCAGGGATTCGGGCCACAGGGACAGCTCCTTGGTGTGGGTGCCGGATCCGTCGCCGCGGGAGATGAAGGTGGCCTTCTGCTCGGCGATCTTGGCGAAAGCATCCTTAACAGTAGCGCAGTCCTTGGCACCGATCGGGTCGTCGGAGGGGCCGCACAGGACGAAGAAGTTGTACATGTAGCTCAGGCGCTCTTTGTCCATCCCATCGATGACAGCGGCAAAGCCGTCGGCGATGAAGGCTTCCTCCTGGGCCTTGGCGTGCACCAGGATCAGGTCGGCGTTGCCCATCTTGGCGTTGGCGATGGACTTGCCGGTGCCGGCGGAGAAGACTTCCACGGAGTAGCCGTACTGCTCCTCAAACTTGGGCAGCAGATAGCCCAGCAGACCGGAGTCGTTGACGGAAGTGGTGGTGGACAGGCGGATCTGCTTGGTCTCCTCGGTGGCAGCGGGGATCTCCGCGGTGGAGACGGGGCAGCCGTCCAGCAGGTAGAACAGGTATTCGCCATACTCTTCAAAGCCATAGTTGGCAGCCAGCTTTTCGCCTTCTTCGGAGAGCAGCCAGTTGATCAGAGCGGCGGCGCCCACGGTGTTAAGCTCTACGCCGTCCACGGCCTTGCCGTCGGCGTCCGCGAAGGGAGCTTCCGGATTGACGGCCAGCTGGGAGTAGGTGTTGATCATGCTGTCGTCCTGCTCATACAGGATGGTCAGATCAACGCCGGCAGGAGCTTCGGTGGTGGCAGGAGCCTCAGTCTTGGCTTCGGTAGTCGCGGGAGCCTCGGTAGGGGCCGCCGTGGTGGTGGTCTCGGAGCTGCCGCAGGCGGTCAGAGCAAAGACCATTGCCGCAGCCAGTAAAAGCGCAACGAGTTTTTTCATAATTGATTCCTCCTGATAAATTAAAGAGACGACGTAATCATAGGAAGCTTTTATTCCATAGTCAATATTAAAAAAGATACAGAACGAAGAGCGCCGAAATCTCTGATTCAAAACAGGAATGAATAAGGAATAAATAATAATTGCAAAATGGAATAAGAAACCATAAAATCGGAATATGAATATCACACAGCTTCGGTTTTTTATTACCATCGCACAATTGGAGAACGTTACAAAGGCTTCGGACCTGCTGCATGTGTCCCAGTCTTCCCTGTCCAAGACCATCTCCGCTCTGGAAAAGGAGCTGGGGGTGGAACTGTTCAAACGAAACGGCAGAAATATCACTCTGAACGCGTCCGGGGAGCGCTTTCTGGAGAGCTGCAAGAAGATCGTTTCGGAGATGGACGGCACGGTGAAGGAACTGGACGAAGAGGCCCACGGCCGCAGCAACACCGTACGGATCGGCATCGAGGGCGGCAGCGGCAAGCTGTTCGCCTGCATGGAGGCTTTTAAAAGGCAGAATTCCAATGTTGCATATGACATCAGCTGCGCCATCGAGGAAACAGAGCATCCGGACATCAACGACTATGACCTGATGATCTATCCGGAAGGACGGAAATACGCTAAATTTAACGGTATTCCCTTCTACCGGGAGCGTTTCCTGCTGGCAGCTCATTCCGAAAGCGAATTACGGAATAAGGGATCGGCCACGCTGGCGGACCTGAACGGCCGTGATTACGTTTTCATCCGCTACGGGATAAACAGCTACGAGTATCCCATGGAGATCTGCGACGCCCTGGCCGTGCAGTTCAATTCGGTGAGCTACGTGGACAGCCGGTCCATGCACAGGGAGATGATCGCCTCCGGCCTGGCCGTGGGATTCATCCCGGAGAGCGTCATGGATATCTACAAGAACGACACCAAGATCAGGACGCTGGTCCTGATGAACCCGAAGTTTACCAGGCAGATGATGATCAGCTTCCGCAGGGAGAAGCACCTGTCCGATACGGCGGCCGCTTTCCGGCGTTTTGCTCTGGATTACTTTGGGCTGGAAGACAATGAATGATATGGGAGGATCAGGATGGCATTTCAATATCTGACGAACATGGATCTGGACGAGGCGAAGGAAAAGTACCTGGCCCGTCTGAAGGAGAACGGCCTTGCGGCCGGAACGGAGCTGATCTCTACGATACAGGCGGGGGGCCGCCGTACGGCAAAGGCTGTCTACGCCCACATCTCCGCGCCTCATTACCCGGCTTCGGCCATGGACGGCATCGCGGTGTTCGCGAAGGACACCTTCGGCGCCACGGAGACCACGTCGGTCTCCTTAAAGCCTGAACAATACATTGTCGTGGACACCGGAGACCCGCTCCCCGGCGGCTGTGACGCCGTGATCATGGTGGAGGACATCGTGACGAAGGAAGACGGCAGCGTGACCATCTACGCCCCCGCGGCCCCCTGGCAGCACGTCCGCCAGATCGGCGAGGACATCTGCGCCGGAGAGATGGTCCTGCCTTCGCATATGGTCATCACTCCCGCCGCCATCGGCGCGCTGCTGGCAGCCGGCGTGCTGGAGGTGGAGGTGCAGAAGCGCCCCGTGGTGGGCATTATCCCCACCGGTGACGAGATCGTCGCCCCTACGGCGGAGCCCAAGGCAGGGGACATCATCGAGTTCAACAGCTCCATCTTTTCCGCCATGCTGCGGGACTGGGACGCGGAGCCGGTGACCTATCCCATCACAAAGGATAAAAAAGAGGATCTCCGGGCGGCACTGCAGAAAGCGCTGGCGGAGTGCGACATGGTGATCCTGAACGCGGGATCCTCCGCCGGCCGCGAGGACTATTCCACCGAGACGATTGCGGAGTGCGGCGAAGTGCTGGCCCACGGCATCGCCATCAAGCCCGGAAAACCGGCCATCCTGGGCCTTTCCGGCGCGAAGCCCGTGCTGGGCGTGCCCGGCTATCCGGTGTCCGGCATCATCGTGCTGGAGCAATTCATGAAGCCGGTGGTGGACGCCTGGTATAACAGGGCGGCTTCAGAGCCGGTCACCGTGAAGGCGACGCTGACCCGCCCGGTGCTCTCCGGCCTGAAATACCGCGAATTCGTACGGGTGCGCCTGGGCAGCGTGGGCGGAAAGCTGATGGCTTC
>JAGAEH010000048.1 GCA_017613225.1 Lachnospiraceae bacterium | reverse complement strand
TGCCAAAATCGCTTTTTTCATTTCTTTCCTCCTTCATTTTCAGCGGACCCCTCTCTTCTTATAAGAGGGTTCTTAAGCTGAAGGTTATCTGTTCTTCATCTTAATGTCGATAAACACGCCTGCGGGCATATCGGCACTCTGGAACAGCTCAACGATCTTCTGGTTGGGTGTGAGGATGTCGATCAGACGCTTATGCGTTCTCTGCTCGAACTGCTCACGGCTGTCCTTGTACTTATGTACCGCACGGATTATCGTAACTACTTCCTTCTTAGTAGGAAGCGGAACCGGTCCGCTCACCGCAGCGCCGGTCTTCTTGACCGTATCGACGATGCGGGCTGCGCTCGTGTCCACCAGCTGGTGTTCATAAGCCTTCAAAGTGATCCTCATTACCTGGTTTGCCATAAAAAAAGTCGCCTCCTTTTCGCACTTTCTTTTGGAGAAGTACGACAAGCGGTGACTGTACACTTGCCCGTGTGTTTCCTGATCGGTCCCACACGTCATCTCTGCTCATATGCAGATCGTTTTTCAGTACAGTGACTTGTCGCCAGTTTCCTAACTTGACATTTACTCCCTGTGAAAACCTGTCACAACCGACAGCAACCTCACAGATCCACGCTATCAATGTCACAGCCCTGCTAGAATACTACACGGTCTGCAAATCCGCAAGTTTTTGTTTTCTTGTTTTTTTAGGAATTTTCTTAATATTATTAACCTTTCGGTTCACACTCTTAACCAATGGCTGTGGTTTCTCAAATGAAACGCTTCCGGCCGTGGTCCGTACCACAAAATACGGCCGCCAGCAGGCAGCCGACGCACAAGATACGCCATGGGCCGCCCTTGTCATAATGCTGTCCTGCCTTTTTCAGACGGTCTTCTGCTTTTCCAGCCCCAACAGCTTTTTCAGGGCATCCTGAAGCACCTGTGAAAAATTCACGTGCTTCTCCAGAGCTCTCGCATTCAGCCATGCAGGCAGAGAGACCGTCCGGTTGACCGAGCGGTTCTCCTCCGAGAGCCGGATCGCGGGCATGTAAACGCTGACCAGGATCGTTTCCTCATTCTCCGCGTGCAGGAGCTTGCGCAGAGGTGTAGGAGAAGGGATCGGCTCCTTTGCCTCCTCCATCGTCCAAAGATGCCCGCCCAGGGCTTCTCCTGCCATTTCCAGAGCGTCACTGTCGTCGATGCCGCTGGTCGCACAGCCGGGAAGGTCGGGAAACGTCACCGCGATCTCACGCCCTTCTTCATATGTCAGTATTGCCGGGTAGCAATAATAGTCCGGTCTGTTCATGTCTTTTCTCCTATTCAAAGTCAATGCCGGATTGACGGCTGATGCTCTTTAGTGTGGCGGGAGGGATATCCCGGCAAGGGTGCTTGACTGTAACGATCCCCGGTCTGTCCGGATGCCTGAAATGATAATGGCTTCCCGTTACACGGACCCTGACCCATCCCGCCGTTTCCAGCTGACGGATCACTTCCCTTGAAGAATAGCTTTTCATAAGCCCTCCAAAAGCAGGTTAATACATAATATATTATTTGTCAACTATGGTGATCACTAAGATGAACCAGAATTGTCTCTAGATTTGATCGTACTGATCATAACGCAAAAAGACCCTCCCTGCAAGTGGAGAGTCCTTTCCTATTATAAGCTGTCCTGTGTTTGTGTTATTTCAGGATCTTCCGCAGTACTTTCTCCTCCGTCTCGGGAAACAGGCTCCGAAGATGCGCCAGAAGGCGTTCATACGACTCCTCCGGCGGCCTCTGATACACCGTCTTCCGGAAACCCGGCCCGAAGAACTTCTCCGGGGTGGAATACTCCGCGATCCCCCAGCCGTAGGTCCTGCCGTATTTGTCCGACGCGTACACGAAATCGCTGATCAGCACGTAGCCCTGGGCCTGCAGCCTGGTGATGATGGTGTCAAAGCCCTTCCTGCCGTCTTTGCAGTAATTGCCCAGCCGTTTCAGATCCCTGGACAGGATCGGCGCGTTCGCGTCCATCAGTTCGAACAGTTCCTTATCCCGGCGGGAGGCCAGGCCGTCGTCATAGCGCGCGTCAAAGTCGTAGCCGTCCCGGCGGTAATTGGCAAAGTCGGCAAACCACTCCCTGCTGATGAACACCGCCTTATTCTCGAAGAACTTGCCGTAAGCGCAGCCGGTCTCGCGGATCACGGGACCCTTCCACTCCCAGGCCTTCCACTCGTCGCTGTCATGGGAGTACCAAAGATCCCTCGTCACGTGTTCCTCCAGCGAAAAGCCGGGAATGGAACACGCAAAAAACGGCAGAAACCCGTAAGTCCCGATGGCGTCGACCAGGTCCTGTTTGGTCCGGATGGTAAAGTCAAAAGCTCCCATGATCCTCCTTTGCCCGGTCTCAGATGACTCTCAGCTTTTCCGGCGACCGGAAGGGGTACGAGAAGATCACCGGACTGCCGTCACAGGTGAGCATCCCGCCTTCCACCGCCGCCGTTTTTCCATCGATCAGATTCACATAGTTTCCATCCGGCGCCTCGACTTTTACCGTCCCCGCCTTTCCGCTCAGCGGAAACACGCCGATCTTCTCCGTCACGCGGTCGCTGCGCAGGCAGACCGCGATGTTTCCCGATGCGTCCGCTTCGGCATGGAAACTGTCCTTCGCGGACAGCACGTCCTTCTTGATCCGGGCCAGCTTCTGCAAAAGCGGCGTCAGGTCCGTGTCCGTCTCCCAGTCCACCGTATCCTTGTCGAACAGGGTCGGCTGGTGGGTGACGGCCCTCTCCTGCCCTCCGTACAGCAGCGTGACGCCCTTCAGGAAGTAGAGCAGCGCCGTCAGGTTCTCCAGTTCCGCCCTGTCCTTCACCCTGGCCGCGATCCGCGGCGTATCGTGGTTTTCCAGACAGCGCATCTTATTATAATTGTCCGGATACACGAAATCCTGGTAGTTCAGCAGGTCCAGCCAGTGCATGAGCGGGGCTCTGCCTTCCAGCCAGGCGTCGAAGGTCTCCCGCACGTCATAGTCGTATTCCATGTCAAAGGCCGCATACAGATCGACGTCCTTTGCACAGTACAGGCCCTCGTGGCGGCAGGTCTCTCCAAAGCTGCGGTGCACGGATTCCCCCAGCCAGATGGCGCCGGGACGCACCTTTTCCACCTCCGCACGGGCTTTTTTCCAGAATTCCACCGGCACGAAAGAAGCCACGTCGCAGCGGAAGCCGTCCACGATGCCTGCCCAGTACTTCAGTGTCTCGATCTGGTAATCCCAGAGCGCCGGCACATTATAGTCCAGGTCGATGATATCCGACCAGTTGCCGATGTGGTTGCCCGGTGTGCCATCCGGCTTTTTATAGAAGAACTCCGGATGCTCCTGCCACAGCACGGAATCCGGCGAGGTGTGATTGTATACCACGTCGATGATGCACCGCATGCCCAGGCCGTGGATGGCCTTTACCAGCGCCCGCAGGTCCTCTTCCGTGCCGAATTCCGGATTCACGGCACGGTAATCCCGGTTGGCGTAGGGGC
>JAGAEH010000047.1 GCA_017613225.1 Lachnospiraceae bacterium | reverse complement strand
GTCCGGCGGCAACCAGCAGAAGGCCATCGTCGCCCGGGAGATCGACCGCAACATGCCCCTGATCATCGCGGTGCAGCCCACCCGCGGCCTTGACGTGGGCGCCATCGAGTTCATCCACAGCGAGATCGTGAAGAAGAGAGACGAAGGCGCGGGTGTTCTGCTGATCTCCCTGGAACTGGAGGAGGTCATGTCCCTGTCCGACCGCATCCTGGTCATGTACGAGGGCGAGATCGTGGGCGAATTCGATCCAAAGAAGACCACCGTGCAGGAGCTGGGCCTTTACATGGTCGGCGCCAAGCGTGATACGCAGAAGGGGGGAGAAGCATGAAGAGCGGATTCTTTTCAAAACTGAGGGAGAAGGCTGGATTTAAGAGCGTCACTTCTTCCGTCCTCTGCATCATCGCGGGCATCCTCGTTGGTTTCCTGGTGATGATCCTGCTGTCCATCGTCAACGAGCGGACCTCCATCGGGAACGCCTTCAAAGGACTGCTGATCCTGCTGGGCGGCCCCTTCTCCTCGGGCAGAGGCGCATACATCATCACTAACCTGGGCGACATGATCTTCTACGCGACGCCGCTGATCATGACCGGCGTTTCCGTAGCCATCGCCTATAAGACGGGCCTGTTCAACATCGGCGCGGCCGGCCAGTTCCTGATGGGCCTGACGGGAGCGCTGCTGGTGGCCCTGAACATCAATACCAACGGCAATCCTGCCATGGGCGTCCTGGTGTGGATCCTGGCCGTCCTGGTGGGCACCCTGAGCGGCATGGTCTGGGGCGCGATCCCGGGCTTCTTCAGGGCGGTGTTCAACGTCAACGAGGTCATCGTCTGCATCATGACCAACTGGATCGCGGCGAACATCGTCAGCTGGATCTTTGGCTCCATGCCGAACCTGATCAACTCCGGCAGCGGCAAATCGGGCTACCTGATCACCACCGCGGCCACGGGCAACGGGACCCCCACCCTGGGACTGAACAAGATCTTCAAGGGTTCCTACATCGACATGGGCATCATCGTGGCGGTGCTGATCGCCATCGCGATCTACATCATGCTGACCAAGACCACCCTGGGCTATGAGCTGCGTGCCTGCGGCGCCAACCGCAACGGCGCCAAGTACGCGGGCATGAACGAGAAGAGGAACATCATCCTGTCCATGGCCATCGCCGGCGGCCTGGCGGCCATCGGCGGCGCGCTCTACTACCTGAACCCGGGCATCGAGTTCAAGTTCGACAGCGCCTACGCGACCCTGCCCGACTACGGCTTCAACGGCATCCCCGCGGCCTTGCTGGGCAGCAACAACCCCATCGCGGTCATCTTCGTATCACTGTTCATCCGCTACCTGAACGTAGGCGGCGGCAACCTGCCTTCGGCGGGATTCAATAAATACATCGCGGACGTGATCATCGCCCTGATCATCTACTTCGCCGGCTTCTCCAAGTTCTTCAGCGACATCCTGAGCAGAAGGAAGAAGAGGGCTGAGGCGGACCTGATCGCCAAGGCGGTGCTGCCGGATCCCGGCGCAGCCGCAGCGGCTGCGGGAAGCGTGACGCAGGCGGCAACAGAAGCTGCGGAAAGCGTGACGCCGACGGTAACGGAAGCCGCGGAAAGCGTGACGGAAGCGGTAATGGAAACTGCGGAAAGCGTGACGCCGACGGTAACAGAAGCCGCCGAGGCGGCCGAAACGGTATTGGAACAGACGCCTGTCTTGGAAAATACGGGAAAGGAGGACGATAAGTAATGGTATTCCTGCTACAGAAAACACTCATCTACGCGGCGCCGCTGCTGATCGTTGCTCTGGGCGGCATGTTCTCCGAACGAAGCGGTGTCATCAACCTGGCCCTGGAAGGCGAAATGATCTTCGGCGCGTTCTGCGGCGCGATCCTCGCCCGGGCCCTGGCCATTTCGGGAGCCTTCGGCAGCAACATCCAGCTGCTGTTCCTGGTGGTCCTGCTGTTTTCGGCGCTCTGCGGCGCGCTGTTCTCCCTGCTGCTGTCCTTCTCGGCCATCAACATGAAGGCCGACCAGACCATCGGCGGCACGGCGCTGAACATGCTGGCCGCGGCGGTGGTCAACGCCTTCGCCCTGTCCCTGTTCAACAGCGAGAAGATCCAGATGCCTGCCAACTTTTCCGGCTACGTCATTCTGAATAATGACATCCCTCCCATCCTGCAGATCTTCGGGGACAAGGCCTACCTTTCCACCTATGTGATCGTGATCGCCTTCGTCCTGCTGTCCATCTGGATCTACAAGACGAAGACCGGCATGCGGATGCGTGCCTGCGGCGAACATCCCCAGGCTGCGGCTTCCGTGGGTATCAACGTGTTCAAGATGCGCTATCTGGGCACGGTGATCTCCGGCGCGCTGGCAGGCCTCGGCGGCTACGCCTACATCGCCACGGTGTCCAACGGCACCGCGGAAGCGTCCGTAGGCGGCATGGGCTTCCTGGCTTTGGCCATCATGATCTTCGGCAACTGGAAGCCGCTGGGCATCGCCCTGGGCGCGCTCCTGTTCGGCTTCCTGAAATGTATCGGCCCCGTGTCCTCGTCCCTCGACTTTTTGAAGAACCTGGGCCTGCCGATGTACTTCTACAACATCATTCCGTACGTCGTCGTGCTGATCGTGCTCGCCCTGACTTCCAAGAAGTCCGGCTGCCCGAAGGCAGAGGGCATCCCGTACGACAAGGGCATGCGGTAAAGACAGATGGCAAAACTATACTTTAAATACGGCGCCATGGGCAGTTCCAAGACTGCCCAGGCGCTGATCACCAAATTCAATTACGAAGAGCGGGGAATGACAGTCCTGCTGATGAAGCCCGCCATCGACAACCGGGAGGAAAAGTCCGTCCTCCGGTCCCGGATCGGCCTGGAGGCCCCCTGCCTCATGGTGCCGGCCGACATGGACCTGTACAAACTGTACGAGGAAAACTACGCGGACCGGGACGTGATCATCGTGGACGAATGCCAGTTCCTGACGGAGGATCAGGTGGACCAGCTGGGAAACCTGGTGCTGGACAAGGACATCCCGGTGCTCTGCTTCGGCCTGCGCACGGACTTTCTGACCCACCTGTTCCCGGGCAGCAAGCGCCTGCTGGAGATCGCGGAATCCATCGCCGAGATCAAGTCCATCTGCCGCTGCGGCGCGAAGGCCACGGTGAACGCCCGCTTCGACGACTATGGCAACATCGTCTACGAGGGCGAGCAGATCCTGATCGGCGGCAACTCCCGTTATGAGGCCATGTGCCGGCGCTGCTGGCTGAAGCGGAAAAAGGAACAAGAAGAGAAGCAGAAGAAGGAGACCGATTCATGAAGCCTTTGGTCATTGGCATCTGCGGCGGCAGCGGCAGCGGAAAGACCACGGTCGCGAAGCGGCTGATGGCGGCCTTTCCCAACGAAGCCGTGCTGCTATCCATGGATTTTTATTACCGCAGGCATGATGAACTGACTTACGAAGAGCGCTGCAGGATCAACTACGATCATCCGGACTCCCTGGAGATCCCGCTGATGATCGAGCATCTGAAGGCCCTGAAGGCAGGGGAGAGCGTCACCGTGCCGGTGTACGATTTCACGGTGCACAACCGCGCCGACGAGGTGCAGGTGCTGGAGAGCCGGCCCATCATCATCGTGGAGGGCATCCTGCTCTTTACGGACGATACGCTGGTTAAGCTGATGGACATGCGGATCTTCGTGGATACGGACGCCGACGTGCGCGTGCTGCGCCGGGCCAGGCGCGACATGGAAGAGCGCGGCAGAAGCCTGGAGTCCGTCATGGACCAGTACCTGTCCACCGTAAAGCCCATGCACGAGAAGTTCGTGGAACCCTGCAGGAAAAAGGCCCACATCATCGTTCCGGAGGGCGGCCAAAACCATATCGCCATGGAAATGCTCATCAGCACGGTGGAGCGGCGCCTGAAGAAGATGGGGATAGAGAAACAGTAAAGGAGAGCATCATGGATATTCGGGAAATACTCGGAAAATGCGACCATACGCTGCTGGCGCAGACGGCCACCTGGGAAGAGATCAGGGGCATCTGCGACGACGGCATGAAATATCACACCGCCTCCGTCTGCATCCCGCCCAGCTATGTGAAAAGGGCGAAGGACTACGTGGGCGATAAGCTGGCGATCTGCACGGTCATCGGCTTTCCCAACGGCTACAACACCACGGCCGTGAAGCTGGTGGAGACGGTGGACGCCCTGCAGAACGGCGCCGATGAGATCGACATGGTCATCAACATCGGCGAGCTGAAGGCCGGCAACACGGACTACGTCCTGAACGAGATCCGCACCCTGAAGGCGGCCTGCGGCGAAAAGATCCTGAAGGTCATCATCGAGACCTGCCTCCTGACGGAGGAGGAAAAGGTCACCATGTGCCGCTTGGTGACGGAAGCCGGCGCGGACTTCATCAAGACCTCTACCGGTTTTTCCAAGGCCGGCGCCAGCTTTGAGGACATTGCCCTGTTCGCGGCCAACGTCGGCCCCGGCGTTCAGATGAAGGCGGCGGGCGGCATCTCGTCCATCGCGGACGCGGAAAAGTTCATTGAGCTGGGAGCGTCCCGCCTGGGCACCAGCCGCATCGTGAAGATCGTCAAAGCCGGGGAAGACGCCGGAAAAGACAGCAGTTACTAGGAAAGCAAAAGTCATCTTTTGGAAAGGAAGGCAAACACCATGTCAATACCTACTCCTCACATCAACGCGAAACTCGGAGATTTCGCCCCCACCGTTCTGATGCCGGGGGATCCGCTCCGTTCCAAATTCATTGCCGAGACGTTTTTCGAGAACCCCGTGCTGGTGAACAACGTCCGCGGCGTCCAGGGCTACACCGGTACCTACAAGGGCAAACGGGTGTCCGTCATGGCTTCCGGCATGGGCATGCCGGCCATCGGCATCTATTCCTACGAACTGTTCAAGTTCTATGACGTCCAGACCATCATCCGCGTGGGTTCCTGCGGTTCCCTGGATCCGGATCTGCATGTGCGGGATATCATCCTGGCCCAGGCGGCCTGTACCGACAGCACCTTTGCGTCCCAGTACCGTCTGCCGGGCTCCTATGCCCCCATCGCGGACTTCGACCTGCTCCGCAGAGCGGCGGACGCCTGCGAAAAGAAGGGCGTGAATTACAAGGTGGGCAACATGTTCTCCTCCGACAAGTTCTACGATGACGCCAACTCCGCCATGGAGTGGGCGAAGGTAGGCGTTCTGGGCGTGGAGATGGAATCCGCCGCCCTGTACTGCAACGCGGCGCGTCTCGGAAAGAAGGCTCTGTGCATCTGCACCGTCAGCGATTCCTTCGTCCACCCGGAGATCACCACGGCAGAAGAGCGCCAGAACTCCTTCACTGACATGATGGAGATCGCGCTGGAGATCGCGTAAACGCAAGCGTTGTTACACGCGCGCAGTCATCCCGAGCGAAGCCGAGGGATCCTTCGCTCCGCTCAGGATGACATAGCAGACTGCAATGAACCGCAGAGAGGAAAACATGAATAAAAGAGTATTTATCATCGTTCTGGACAGCTTCGGCGTAGGCGAACTGCCGGACGCCGGCCTGTGGAATGACGAGGGCAGCAACACCCTCGGCGCGGTCCGGAACCACGAAAACTTCTATTGCCCCACCATGACGTCGCTGGGCCTGTTCAACATCGACGGCGTAGGCGGCGGCATTGAAAAGCCCAGGGGCACCTATGCCAAGCTGAGCGAAGTCAGCATGGGCAAGGACTCCACCATCGGCCACTGGGAGCTGGGCGGCATCATCTCGCCCGAGCCCCTTCCCACTTATCCGGAGGGCTTCCCGCCGGAAGTGGTGGAGGAATTCGAACGGCTGACGGGTCGGAAAGTGCTGGTCAACAAGCCCTATTCCGGTACGGACGTCATCCGTGACTACGGAAAACAGCAGGTGGAGACCGGCGACCTGATCGTCTACACCTCGGCGGATTCCGTGTTCCAGATCGCGGCCCACGAAGACGTGGTGCCGGTGGAGGAACTGTACCGGATCTGCGAGATCGCCAGAAAGATGCTGGTGGGAAAACACGGCGTGGCCCGGGTCATCGCCAGACCCTTCACCGGGGAATGGCCCTACACGCGGACCGCGAACCGACACGACTTTTCCCTGGAGCCGCCCCAGGAGACCGTCAACGACCGCCTGAAAGCGGCCGGCTTTGACGTGATCTCCGTGGGCAAGATCTACGATCTGTTCGGAGGCCGCGGCTTCACCGAATTCATCCGCACCAAGAACAACGTGAACGGCATGGAGGTCACGCTGGAGATCGAAGACCGGGATTTCAACGGCCTGTGCTTCACCAACCTGGTGGACTTCGATATGACCTACGGCCACCGGAACGATGTGCCTGGTTATG
>JAGAEH010000046.1 GCA_017613225.1 Lachnospiraceae bacterium | reverse complement strand
GGAACTGAAGCTTGACTGATGCGAAAAATGTGAAATGGGGACGGTTCTCTTTTCACCTGGCCAGGTGAAAAGAGAACCGTCCCCATTTCACATTTTTCGCATCAGTCAAGCTTCAGTTCCCTGTGGAAGAGCCGGATCAGAAACGGCACCGATACGAAGAAGGTCAGCAGATCCGCGCCGGGCTGCAGCATCTGAACGCCGGTCAGTCCCAGCAGCCAGGGCAGCAGATAGGCCAGCGGTATGAAGCAGATGCCCTGCCGGCAGCAGGCCAAAAACGTGGCAGAGGCCCGCAGCCCCAGAGACTGATAGAGCTGGTTGACGTAGGTGGAGAAGGCCATGACGGGCATCACGCCGCAGGCGAAATACAGGGCCTTCGTACCGATCTCGATGACCGCCGGATCGTCCCGGAACCAGCCGATCACGTCGCCGGCGCGCCAGGCCAGCAGCGCCGCCGCGGTCACGCAGATGACCGTCCCGATCTTTGTCGCGAAGCTGAATGCCTCTCTGGTGCGCTTCTTGTCGCCGGCGCCGTAGTTGTAGCCCATCACGGGCGTGGCCCCCTGGCCGATACCCAGCACGATGTTGCGCACCAGCAGGTAGACTTTGTTGGAAATGGTGATGGCCGCCACCGCCGCGTCGCCGAATACAGCCGCTCTCCTGTTCAGCATGGCCGAAGCCAGACTGGCCAGGCCCTGACGGCAGAAGGTAGGCGCGCCGGTGGTGACGATCAGCGTATAGTCGCTGAACTTATGGCTGATATTGCCGGCCCGCAGCTCGATGACCGTCTTTTTGCGCAGGTAGAAGCTGATGAGGATGCAGAAGCTGATCACCTGGCTGATGATCGTAGCCAAAGCCGCGCCAGCGGTCCCCATCCCGAAGGTGAAGATGAACAGGGGATCCAGCCCCACGTTCAGCAGGCCGCCGGTGCACAGGCCGATCATGGCCATCATGGCCTTGCCCTCCGAACGGAGCAGGTTGTTCATGGTGAAAGAGCAGGTAAAGAAGGGCGCGCCCATCAGAATGATTCTCGCGTAGGCAACGGAATGGGGCAGCATGGTCTCCGTGGAGCCCAGCAGGCGCATCAGCGGTTCCAAAAACAGCAGGCCCAGGGCCATGACCAGGCAGCCCAGAAGGAAGGACGCGGCAAAGGCCGAGGACGCGTACCGGTTGGCCTCTTCCACCTTGCCCGCGCCGAGCCTCCGGCTGATCAGGCTGTTGGCGCCCATGCCGACGCCGTATCCCAGGGCCTGGAAGATGGACATCAGCGCAAAGACCACGCCCACCGCCGCCGCGGCGCTGGTGCCGATCTGCGACACGAAGTAGGTATCCGCCGTATTGTAGATCGTCGAGACCAGCTGCGACGCCACCGTGGGCAGGCCCAGGGACATGATCAGCTTCGGCATCGGCGTTTTCAGCATTTTCTGCCGCTGCTGCTCCGGATCCACCCCATGGGCTCCAAGATGATGATGTCCAACGTGTTCAGGCATTCTGCGTCCATCCCTCTCCGCTCCTCCATGCATGAGGAGCCGCTTTCAGCATACCTTATTCCGGAAGATTTGCACAATGCAAACTTGACATACCTCATCATTCCGTTTTAGAATACTTATCGGCATTTTATTATCGTTGTTTGGAATTAATATCCGCCTGGTTTTCAACAGTCACCCCTTCAAGGAGCCGCCATGGATGAAAAAGACCTGGAGATCCTGATCGATCTCTCCAAAACTTCCAACATTTCCCGTACCGCCCAGCGGCTGTACACGACCCAGTCCGCCGTCACCAAACGCCTGCAGAAAATGGAGGAGGAACTGGGCGCGCCTCTGTTCATCCGGTCCAAAAAAGGCCTGCTGGCCGAACCGCTGCTCTCCCGGATCCTGCCGGACATCGAAGGCGCGGCCGGCGCCATGGACCGGGTCCGCACCGCCGCATCTTCCCTGGATGGGAGCCTGAGCGGTACGCTGCGGCTGGGCATCGCCGTCAACTACGCCCGCTACCGTCTGCCGGAAGTCCTGGCGGACTACATGGAGCGATACCCCAAGGTGGACATCTGCATCCGAGCCAACCGCAGCGTCAACGTCTACCAGGATCTGCAAAACGGCGAAGTCTCTTTCGCCATCCTCCGGGGCGAATTCCCCTGGCGGGGCAGCGACATGGTCATCTCCACCGACCAGCACTGCCTGGTGCGCGGACGAATGCACGAAAACACACCGCTCTCCGGTCTCACCTTCATCGGCCGCGACAGCGATACTGCCTATCAGAACGAACTTTCCGCCTGGTTCTCCGAACAGGGCCTGCACCCCTCCCGCTCCGAGCTGATCATCAACGACGTGGAGACCATCATCAACCTGGTGGAGCGGGGCGTGGGCTGGTCCGTGCTGCCCTCCATCAGCCTGGGACGCTTCAAGGGCATCGCCGAACCCATCTTCTTTGCCGACGGCAGTCCCTTTATCCACCGCACCCACATCCTCTGCCGGGAGGACTACCTGGCCCTGCCCCAGGCCAAAGCCTTCGCGGAGGTGGTAAAAGAACACGAAACAACCTCAGCAAAATGATGCCCTGAAGATGGGCTGAAGACGGAAATTGCGATTGAGAAAGCCTCCGTACTACGCTATAATATAGACCGTTGATAACACTGTTTCCAAGGAGTTGAACGCATAGATGAAATTAGGTATCGTCGGCCTGCCCAACGTGGGCAAGAGCTTACTTTTCAATTCACTGACCAAAGCCGGCGCGGAGTCGGCCAACTATCCCTTCTGCACCATCGACCCCAACGTGGGCGTGGTGCCGGTGCCGGATCCCCGGCTGAAGCTGCTTTCAGACTTTTATAATTCCAAAAAACTCACCCCGGCCGTCATCGAGTTCGTGGACATCGCCGGCCTGGTGAAAGGCGCCAGCAAGGGTGAGGGCCTGGGCAACCAGTTTCTGGCCAACATCCGCGAGTGCGACGCCATCGTGCACGTGGTCCGCTGCTTTGAGGACAGCAACGTGATCCATGTGGACGGCTCCGTGGATCCCGCCCGGGACATCGAGACCATCAACATCGAGCTGATCTTCGCGGATCTGGAAGTGCTGGAGCGCCGCATCTCGAAGACCGCCCGCAGCGCCATGAACGACAAGACCGCCAAGGCGGAGCTGGTCACGCTGAAAAAGCTGAAAGAGTGGCTGGAAAACGGCAAGCCCGCCAAGACCATGGAGCGGGACGGCGATGACGAGGCGGAGTTCATCTCCTCTCTCACCCTGCTCACCGACAAGCCCGTGATCTACGCCGCCAACGTGGGCGAGGACGATCTGGCGGACGACGGGGCGAACAACCCCTACGTGCAGATAGTCCGGGAGATCGCTGCCGCGGAGGGCAGCCGCGTCTTCGTGATCTGCGCCCGCATCGAGGAAGAGATCGCCGAACTGGACGAGGAGGAGGCCCGCGAATTCCTGCAGGAGCTGGGGCTTTCCGAGTCCGGCCTGGACAAGCTGATCGCCGCCAGCTACGATCTGCTGGGACTGATGAGCTTTCTGACCGCCGGCGAAAAGGAGACCCGGGCCTGGACCATCAAAAAGGACACCAAGGCGCCCCAGGCCGCCGGCAAGATCCACAGCGACTTCGAACGTGGCTTCATCAAGGCCGAAGTCGTCAACTATCAGGATCTGCTGGATGCCGGCTCCTACGCGGCCGCCCGGGACAAGGGCCTGATCCGCATGGAAGGCAAGGAGTACGTCGTAAAGGACGGCGACGTGATACTATTCAGATTCAATGTATAATAGTAAAACGATACAGCCGGGCAAAGGCGGCTGCTTGCGGACGGACCTTGACCGATCGGATCGTCAGAACACATGAGGAAGCAGCGATCTGCAAAGCAGCGCAGCGATCCGTTTACAGTATATTTTTATGAATGGAGAATGCCATGGAACCCAAGAATTATTTCAAAGACCAGGAAGACGTGCAGATCAGTCTCACTTTTGACGATGATACGGACCAGCTCTGCAATGTCATCTGCATCTTTCCCCTGAATGATAAGCGGTATATCGTCGTATCTCCCAAAGACGGCCCCCAGAAGGACGAGATGTTCATCTACGGCTTCGAGGAAGATGAAAACGACGAGCCGATCCTGTCCGTGATCGAGGACGATGACGAATACGACGCCGCCGCGGACCGCTTTGACGAACTGCTGGATGAAGAAGAGTTCGACGAGTGGGTCGGTGAGGAGGAGTGAAGGGATCCTTTGAGGATGCGGGGACGGTTCTGCTGTCTTCATTTTGAAGACAGCAGAACCGTC
>JAGAEH010000045.1 GCA_017613225.1 Lachnospiraceae bacterium | reverse complement strand
TGCTCCGTGGGACGTGCATAGACATTCTGCAGGTACATGAAACTGGAACGGCCGCTGGCAATGATCTCCCGGAAGAAATCCTCCAGCCGGTCCTCGCGAAGCGCTGCCACCTGCGCCTGCACGCGTGCATTCTCCTGATAGAAATGCAGCGCCCGCAGGATGGCGCGGTCCGGCACCTTGCCGTAGAGCGAGGGAAGCGCGTCCGTGAACTGCGCCTCGGGCACACGCCGGAGCACATCCTGTCCGAAGAAAGCGGCCACTCGTTTCATCTCCGCGGGAATGGAGGCATAGTAGTCCGTCAGGTCAGCATGGCTGCCGCCTGTGCCCACGACCACGATGGCATATCCCTTCGCGGCAAAGTCATAGGAGAGCGGGGAGACCTCGGGGTCATCCTCCCGGAAATCCACCGTTACCAGACCGCCGGCGGCGGAAGCCATCTGATCCAGCAGGCCGCTGGGCTTGCCGAAGTGCACATTTTCCGCGTACTGGCTGACCTTGGCACGGCTCTTGAAATCCATATCGCCGCTGTTGTAAAGCTTGTCCTGAATCGCAGTAACCATAACCTCAAAGGCCGCTGACGAAGACAGGCCGCTCCCGGAAGCCACGGTGGACGTGACGCAGGCGTCAAAGCCGCCGATACGGCAGCCCATCTGCTTCATCCTGCAGGCGACACCGCGCAGCAGGGCGCGTGTAGTGCCGAATTCGCTGCGCGAAGCCTCCAGATCCTTCAGGTCCACGGTGATGGGGCGATAGCCGGCCGAATGCAGATGCACCAGCATGTCCTTCCGGGGAGAGACCGCCGCGAGGGTATCCAGATTGACCGCCGCCGCCAGCACCTTGCCGCGGTTGTGGTCGGTGTGATTGCCGCCGATTTCCGTACGGCCCGGTGCGCTGATCAGCCGCACCGGCGCTTTCTCCGCGCCGAAGTCCTGCTCATGGCGCGCCAGGAGCGCCTGATAGCGTGCGGTCTGCCGGCGGAGCACATCCCCCCGGCTGCCGTAGAGAACGGCAAGCCTCGCTTGGGCTTCAGACCCGGTCAATGACTCGGTCCATACTTCGTAGCGATTCATCAATCTGTCCCTCCGCTCATCGTATCGGGTCCGTTCCGGTCGGCGGCGGCCTGCCAGACAGCGATCATCTCCGGCATGCCCAGTTCCTCCACCCGGCGGCAGAAAGCGTCCCAGGTCTCATCGTTCAGTTCTTCGTCACCGACCATGAACCACGTCATCTGGGTCTCACAGTAGCGGCTGAGCTCCGGCCATAGGCGGTTGACCACAGCCTGCTCCTCCTCCGTGAGGTAAACCATCGGGTATGGCATGCGCGAGAATTCCTTCAGACGGGCCAGCATTTCCACTGTGCGGTGCGTGCTCTCCTCGTCAAAGAGCAGGTTGTAGCTCGCAGGCACAAAGCCGGGGATCGTTCCGCCCTCAGCGATGGTCATATCCTGCATCACCACGCTGCTCACCGTCTCCGCGTCGTCGATCCAGGCCCAGGTGCCGTCGGAATGCCGTTCATATTCCTCGTCCAGCGCGCCGGAGCGGGCCAGGTAGCATCCTTCCTCACTGTAGAGGAAATCCACCCAGGCCAGAAGCGCGGCGGGATCCTGACAGGCCGACGTGATGGCGCAGGCGCCGCGGTGCACCTCGCCCAGAAAGCTGCGGTAGACCTGCCTGCCCTCCCAGGCCAGCGGCATCAGGATTTCGTAATCCCCCAGAGCGCTGGAGGGCAGCATGGAAAGCATGGTAGGCCCAAACACAACGCCGTAGGGAATCGTGGCATTGCTGTCCGTGACGGCGCGGGTCGTATCCGCCGTTGTCAGGCCGTTGTGATCGATCAGGCCTTCCTGCCACAGCAGGTGCAGCCAGGCGAGGAAGGCGCGGTTCTCATCGGAGGTCAGCGGGCTGTATACATGACCCTCCCCGTCCGTCTCGACATAGTAGTCATTCATGATGATGCCATAGGCATGCGCCAGAAAGCGCAGATCCCACATGCCGGTATAGGTGAGGGGAATCTCATCGGACTTGCCGTTGCTGTTGGGATCCGCGCTCTTGAAGAGGCGCAGCACTTCGGTCAGCTCGTCGGCCGTGGCCGGCATCTCCCGGCCGATCTTGCGCAGCCATTTGCTGTTGATCCATATGTCATTGTTGTTCTGCAGTTCGTCCAGCAGGGGCAGGGCGACGATGGCCCCGTCCGGCAGGGTGATGGCGCTCTCCCAGTCCGGATGTTCCCGGAGCAGGGCGGCAAGGTTCGGCATATACTCCTGAATATAGGGCTTGACGTCGATCAGCAGACCCTGCCGGTAAAGGGAAAGCGTCTCCGCCGGGGTGAGCTCCGCCTTGAAAAGCATGTCGGGCAGGTCCTGTTCACGCACAAGATTCGCCTTGTAGCTGTCCCACTCATCCTTGTCCGCGTAGCGGCTGTAGGCAAAGCGGATGCCGGTCGCCTCCTCGCGGCGGAGAAAGAAGAAGTTGTTGTCCCAGTCGTGTCCGGTGTCGGCAGAGTCGTAGCCGGCCATCCGGAAATCGACCGTGCGGGCAGCCTCCTCGCCCAGCGCCGGGGCATACGCCAGGAACAGGCATAAGCAGAGCAGGAGCGCGGTTGCACGCTTCATGCGATTCATCTCCTTGGCTTTTTGTTCCGTTGCCGCAAGCGGCAGGTTCCGCCTGATATGATACAACATTTCTCTCCCCCGCGCAATAGAGAACGAAAACGCCTCCGGAAAACGTTCCGCGGCAGCATTGCGGCGCGTCTTCCATACTACAGAAACACGCGAAGAGGCTTCGGCAGTCTCTTGCGGAAACGCTCTCCAGTCTGTATAATAAACCCAGAACCGAGTCCATGGCGGCGGCCTTCGCACGCGTCCGTAACACACCGGTATACAGAGGGGAGACGCGACCGATGAAGAAATTCAGGAATCTGGTGATCGGCGGCATCGAGAGCAAGGTGATCAACCTGGTGCTGATCACGCTTCTGCTTGTGCTGGCGGCAAACAGCGTCATTATGTTTACCCAAAGCAGCACCCTCACGC
>JAGAEH010000044.1 GCA_017613225.1 Lachnospiraceae bacterium | reverse complement strand
GGAAGCTGACCTTCATCAGCATCGTGTAATTACCGGAAACAGTGCTGCACTCGGTGACGTTGGGCACTTCCTGGATGTACTGGATGAAGCCCGCCTTCTGCTTGGGATTCATCTCCACGTTGACATAGGCGGTGATGTGATAGCCCATGCGGTCCGGGCTGATGTCCGCGTGATAACCTGCGATGATGCCGTCCTCTTCCAGTTTCTCGATGCGGGAAGCGACCGCCGGGGACGACAGATAGACCTTCTCCGACAATTGCTTCAGAGAGTATCTCGCGTTTTCCTGCAGCAGCTTTAACAGCTTTCTGTCGATCTTGTCCATACTGTGACGTTCAGCCATAACGATACCTCACCCGTTCTGATCAAATAAAACCTGGTCGAATTTTTAAACATCTGTCAACTTCCGCAAAATATGCGGAATGACATGGGTTTTTACAACATTTTTAGTATGAAGGTATCATAGCACTTAACAATCTAAAGCGCAAGAGTATTTTTACAAATAAAACATAAGGCTGCACTTTTTATCTATATTGTATAGTCCCGCGCGCCGAAAATGGCGGTACCGACACGGACAAGGGTGGCGCCTTCTTCGATGGCCACCTCGAAATCCCCTGTCATGCCCATGGAGAGCTCCATCATCGGGGCATTGGGCAGATCCAGAGCCTGCAGCCTCTTGCGCAGGATCTCCAGACGCTTGAAGTGGGGGCGGTTGTCCTCCGGATCGTCCACGAAGGGGGCGATGGACATCAGCCCCCGCACCGTCAGATGGGGCAGGGTGACGATCTGCCGCAGCAGGTCCTCCGCCTCTTCTTCCGGGATGCCGCTCTTGGTGACCTCCTTGCCGATGTTGATCTCGATCAGGACGTCCACGTTTTCGATCCCGCGCTTTTCCGCTTCCTTGCTGATGGCCTGGGCCAGATGCACGGAATCCACGGAATGGATCATCTTCGCCCGGGTGATGACCTGCCGGACCTTGTTGGTCTGCAGATGGCCGATGAAGTGCCAGTTGACGGGATGATCCGCCGCCGAAGCCGCAGGATCGGCAGCGCCCATCTTTTCGGCCAGCTCGTCCGCCTTGGCGGTCAGTTCCTGTACGTAGTTTTCTCCAAAATCCCTGACGCCCCGGGCCGCCAGTTCTTCGATCATCAGCAGAGGCTTCGTCTTGGAGACGGCCACGATGGTCACTTCCTCCGGCTTTCTGCCGGCGCGCTCACAGGCTGCGGCCGCCCGCGCCTTAACACTGTTGTAATTCTCGATCAGTTGATACTCTTCCATCTTTCTATCCTTTGCCGTTCTTGTTCAGCATTTTTGTCCAATTATGTCCCGCAGCCCTTTGGGGGTTTTTGCACTGTTTTTGGGGGTATTCCCCAAAATCTTTCAGTTTTCCCCCAAACCTTGCCTCTCTTGGGGGTTTTGCCGCTTTTTTTGGGGGTATTCCCCAAAATCTTTCAGTTTTCCCCCAAACTAGCCGCCGCTGCTGCAGGTCCGAAAGCCTGGCTTAAAGCAGATCCAGGAAATAGACCAGGGCCAGCAGGTCCGCGCAGCCGCCGGGGCTTACGTTCAGCTGAATGAAAAGATCGTCCAGGGCTTCCACCGTCTCAATGCTCCAGGGGTGCTCCAAAAGCTCCGCGATCTGCGCCTTCAGCTCGCCCGCCAGCTTCACCCCGCCCCGGGCGATCATGTTGGAATCGTCCACCCGGGCGATCAGCGCCAGCAGCGCCGCGACGCCGGCGTCGTTATAAGACAGGCCCTGCTCCAGGCTTCCATGGAATGCGGGCAGGCCCACTTCCGTCAGGGAGCGGAACCCGGAGGCCGCCTCGCCGCGGATCCCGGAAAGGCCGTAGCGGGCAAACTGGCTCTTGCCGTGGGTAGGCTCCTCCGCCTGCTTCATGAAGTCCATCATGGCGGGCATGGCGATCTCGCCCGCCGTTTGAAGAAGGGTCTGCGCATCCAGTCCTTCCCCGGCTGCGGCATCCGTCCTCAGCCCGCTTTTCTGGTCATAGCCGCACCGGCCCAGCGCGCCGCAGATGATCCCCAGCGAGAAGATCATTCCCTTATGGGTATTGACGCCCTCCGTAGCCTCGAACATTTCGCGTTCCGCTTCGATGCCCAGGGGCCGCAGATATTTAAGCAGTCCGGAAGCCGGCTCTGCTTTGTGCGCTCTTCCGCAGACATAACATTTTCCGAAATACTCCGCGATGGCCCTGGCGCTGGTGACGAAGAGGTCCACGTCCATGTCTTTGTGGGCGCCGTTGTTTCGCAGATCCACCAGGCCCGGCTTGGGGGTGGTCAGCACTTCCCGGATCAGCGCGGTCTGAGCCGCCGCCTCGATGAAAGCCTCAGCAGAAAGCCCCGCCGCGATCAGCTGCGCCGTCTTCGCCTGCAGCTGTGCCACGCTGTGGGCCCGGGTCGAAGCGCAGAAAGCCGCGTCCTCCCCGCAGATCAGGCAGGTCCGGCCGCCATAGCCGATCTCCTGGCGCGAGGCCTTCGTCCCGTCGGGCCGCAGCACGTCGATGTCGAAGAGCCGGCCGAAGGGGTGGGTCTCCTCGATGTCCGTCATCAGCTTTTTGACGGTCAGCGCATCCTCTTCCACCACGTAGTAGGCCTCATGGCCCCAGGGATGGTCCAGTACCTGCATGTAGCTGCAGGCTTCCTCGCCGATCTCATTTGCCAGCTTCACGCCGATGGCCAGCACGCCGTCGTAAAAGGCGCGCACAGACAGCGGGAAGACCTTTACCGGCCCCGCGACGTTCAGGGTAAAGCAGATCAGCGGCGCGCCGTACCGTTCCAGCAGCTTTTGCTGCCTGGCCGCGCGGGCCTCCCGGCCTGCCAGCATCTCCGGCAGGTCCACCTGATGTCCCACGATCCATTTTTCAGCTGTATGGTCTGTTTTCATGCTCATCCTCAACCGTGCATAGAGAAACGTCCCTTATACACGATGCTCATCCTCACCGTGCATAGAGGAACGTCCCCTATGCACGCTTTGCTCGGTTTCTTTACCATAGCGCAAATCACGCCGCTTCGCAAGGCCGCGATCGCATGAGGGCTGAAGGACTGTCCCCATGTCTTCATTATGAAGACAGAAGAACCGTCCCCGTGTCCTCACGCAAAAAACAGGGCTGCCGGATGGCAGCCCCATTATGGTGGTTCAAATGATTTACAGCATGGCCTCGAGGTTCTTGCGGATCGCCTTGATGAAGTCAAGGGAGTTGACCTTGGTGCAGGTGCTCTTATCCTTGGTGGTGATCAGGTACAGGTCCTTGGTCATGATGCCGCTCTCGATGGTGTCGATGGTGGCCTTCTCCAGCTTGGCGCCGAACTCTTCCAGTTCCTTGTTGCCGTCCAGCTCGCCGCGCTTCGCAAGAGCGCCGCTCCATGCGAAGATGGTAGCTACGGAGTTGGTGGAAGTCTCTTCGCCGCGCAGATGTGCATAGTAATGTCTCTGAACGGTGCCGTGGGCAGCCTCATACTCATAGTTGCCGTCGGGGGAGACCAGCACGGACTTCATCATTGCCAGGGAGCCGTAAGCGGTCGCCAGCATGTCGGACATGACGTCGCCGTCATAGTTCTTGCAGGCCCAGATGAAGCCGCCGTTGGAACGGACCACGCGGGCTACGACGTCGTCGATCAGGGTGTAGAAGTAGGTGATGCCCAGCTCGTCGAACTTAGCCTTGTACTCGGTGTCGAAGATCTCCTGGAAGATGTCTTTGAATCTGTGGTCATAGGTCTTGGAAATGGTATCCTTGGTGGCGAACCACAGGTCTTCCTTGGTGGACAGGGCATAGTTGAAGCAGCTGCGGGCAAAGCTCGCGATGGACTTGTCCAGGTTGTGAGTTCCCTGCATGATGCCGGGGCCCTTGAATTCCTGAACGGTCTCTTCGATCACGGTGCCGTCAGCGCCTTCGAACACCAGCTTGCCAACGCCGGGGCCCGGAACCTTGATCTCAACGTTCTTATAAACGTCGCCATAAGCATGACGGGCGATGGTGATGGGCTTGGTCCAGGTAGGGATGTAAGGAACGATGCCGTCGACCATGATGGGGGTACGGAACACAGTGCCGTCCATGATGGAACGGATGGTGCCGTTCGGGCTCTTCCACATCTTCTTCAGATGATACTCTTCCACGCGGGCAGCATTGGGGGTGATGGTAGCGCACTTGACGCCGACACCGTACTTCTTGCAGGCCTCTGCGGCATCGATGGTGACCTGGTCGTCGGTCTGATCTCTGTATTCCAGACCCAGATCATAATACTCGGTCTTCAGATCGATGAAG
>JAGAEH010000043.1 GCA_017613225.1 Lachnospiraceae bacterium | reverse complement strand
GATGAACTGTTTCGCGCGCTCTTCGTCAGTCAGGCCCTTGCCCGAACCGCCGCTCTCCTGCGCAGCCGTCGTATTCGTTCCGCCCCCGGACTCCCCGCAGGCAGCAAGGGAAAATACCATTACCAGGGCAAGTATCAGTGCCAACATTCTTTTCATCGTCTTCTCTCCTTTACATTTTCTAAACAAAAAAAGCGCCCATTCGGGCACAGCGGCCCAAATGAACGCCTTTGTTCAATAGAGCGATTATAGCGGGCAAAATGAACGATGTCAACAAAAAGTTGCGTAATTGACAAAGTATCTTCCGCTATAGTATGTTTGACGGGTATTATTATTTTGAGGAAACTATGATCAAGGAGGCGAAAGCCATGAACTATACCGCGCAAGAAGTGACCGAGTATGTGGAGCAGGAGGATGTCAAGTTCATCCGCCTCGCGTTCTGTGATGTGTATGGAAACCTGAAGAATCTGGCGATCCTGCCAAGCGAGCTGGACCGGGCCTTTTCCTTCGGGATCCCCTTCGACGCCTCGGCCATTGCGGGCTTTGGCGGAGAAGTCCGTTCCGACCTGATCCTGCATCCGGATCCCGCCACCTTGTCGAGCCTTCCCTGGCATCCGGAAAACGGGCGGGTGGTCCGGCTGTTCTGTTCCATCACGCATCCCGACGGCAGCCCCTTCGAGGGCGACAGCCGCTATCTGCTGCAGCAGGCCATCAAAAAGGCAGCGGACAAGGGTTATTCCTTCGGCTTCGGCTCCGAGATGGAGTTCTACCTGTTCAAGACCGACGAGCAGGGAAACCCCACAAAGATCCCCAACGACAACGCCCACTACATGGACATCGCGCCGGATGACAAGGGCGAGGTGGTCCGCCGGGAGATCTGTCTGACCCTCTCTCTCATGGGCATCCAGCCCGAGTGTTCCCATCACGAGGAGGGCCCCGGACAGAACGAGATCGATTTCCGCTATTCCGACCCTCTGTCCGCCGCGGACAATGCCGTCACTTTCCGCTCCGTGGTCAAGACTATCGTGGCCCGAAACGGCCTGGCGGCCGATTTCTCCCCCAAGCCGCTGCCCGGCGAAGCCGGAAACGGCATGCACATCAACTTTTCCGTGCGTTCCGGGGACGGGACGGACTGCCTTCCGCCGGTCATTGCCGGTATCATGAAATACATCCGCGAGATGACGCTTTTCCTGAACCCCAGGGAGGATTCCTACCTGCGCCTCGGCACCGACAAAGCCCCGGGTTACATCTCCTGGTCCAGCCAGAACCGCTCCCAGCTGATCCGCATCCCCGCGGCTCCCCAGGAGCTCTACCGGGCGGAACTGCGCTCACCGGACCCCACGGCCAACCCCTATCTGGCCTACGCGCTGATGATCTACGCAGGACTGGAGGGCATTGAAAAAGGGCTGACGCTGCCCGAACCGGCGGATATCAACCTGTTCACCGCGGACGAGGCGACGCTGCGCCGCTTTGAGCGGATCCCCGGCTCCCTGCATGAGGCCGCCGCCGCGGCGGTCAAGAGCGAATTCATCCGTTCCCATCTGCCGGAGTCCGTATTAAACGCTTACTGCAGGCGCTGAGCCTGCAGTATCTGCTGTCCATATCGATATACTCTGTAAAACAACAGGAAAGGAGGGCTGTCATGATATTTCAGGAACGCACTTACAGCGTTTTGCTGGTTTCCGCGTCCGAAAAATTCCGCACCGCGATGCAGGCCCTCCTTCCGATGACGGATTACTATCCCGTCGTCTTCGCGGGAAGCACCGGTGAGGCCCGCAGACGCTTTTCCGAGGCCTTCTATGATCTGGCAGTGATCCTCTCCCCCCTTCCGGACGAGTTCGGCAGCCGGCTGGCCATGGACATCTGCAGAAGTTCCGACACCGGCGTGCTCCTTATGGTAAAGAAAGAACTGTATGACGACGTCTACGCCAAAGTCATGGACCAGGGCGTGATGGTCCTGCCCGTTCCCGCCTCCACTCAGATGATCAGCCAGTCCCTGCGCATGCTCTGCGCCTCCAGGGAGCGCCTGCGCCGCATGGAAGAAAAGCAGGCCACCGTGGAAGAGAAGATCGCCGAGATCCGCCTGGTCAACCGTGCCAAGTGGGCCCTGATCGAGCAGCTGCACATCACCGAAGCCGAAGCGCACCGCATCGTCGAAAAGACCGCCATGGATCTCCGCCTGTCCCGCCGGGAGGTCGCCGACCGGATTCTGAAGGATCCGGAGGGCTTCAGCAAGATCTCCTGAGCTAAAACACCGTCTTCAGGCGCCTTGCCGCCTCTTTCGTATCCTCCGGGTCTCCGAAGGAGGAGAACCGGATGTAATCCCTTCCGCACTTTCCGAAGCCCTCTCCGGGCACGCCCACGATCTGAAGCTCGTTCAGCAGCCGGTCAAAAAAGGTCCAGCTGTCCAGCCCTTCCGGGCACTGCACCCAGACGTAGGGCGAATTCTTTCCGCCGCAGTACCAGGCGCCGGCTTCATCCAGCGCCTCCATCAGCGCCTTCGAATTGGCGTGATATCTGTTGATATTTTCCAGACACTCTTCCCATCCCTGCTCCGTAAACACCGCTTCCGCGCCTTTCTGCAGGATGTAAGAGACGCCGTTGGTCTTGCTGGTGCGGTCCCTGGTCCACATGGCGTTGAAGTCCATGCAGTCGCGGCTCAGCGTCTTCGGCACGATGGTGTATCCCAGCCGCATGCCGGTAAAGCCCGCCGTCTTGGAAAGGGAGCAGATCTCGATGGCGCAGGTCTTCGCCCCGTCGATCTCATAGATGCTGTGGGGGATCTGCGGCTCCGACACGAAGATCTCGTAGGCGGCGTCAAAGAGGATCACCGCCCCGATGCGGTTGGCGAAATCGACCCAGGCCTTCAGGGCCTTGCGGTCATAGGCGGCCCCGGTGGGATTGCCGGGGGAACACAGATAGATGATGTCCGCCTTCAGGTCCGGCGCGGGAAGAGGCAGGAAGCGGTCTTCTTTCCCGCTCTCCAGGTACTTGATCTCGTGTCCCGCGATCAGGTTGGTCTCCACGTAGGCGGGATAGGTGGGCTCCAGGACCAGCGCCGTGTCTTCTTTATCAAAAAGGGCCAGGATGTCTGCGATATCGTCGATGGCGCCGCTGGAGATAAAGACTTCCTCCGGCTCCAGTTCCACGCCGTAGCGTCCGTAGTGGGCTGCTATGGCCTTTCGCAGACCAGGCAGTCCGCACTCCGGCAGATAGCCGTGGAAGGTCTTCGCGTCCGCCTGCTCTTCCACCGCCGCGTGCAGCGCCGCAATGACTGTTTTACTGATGGGCAGTGAAACGTCCCCCACGCCCAGGTTCAGCACACGGGCGCCGGGATGGGCGGCCAGATACTCTTCCGTCCTGCGGTAGATCGTGGAAAACAGATAGGAATCCCGGAAAGCCCGGTAGTTACAGTTTGGATGGCTCATTGTCTCTCCCCCCTTATCCGGCTGCTATAAAAAACGTCCCCTTCCCGCAGGCGCTGGCCGGCAATGCACGCCGGGCAGCAGTCCCCGAAGAAAGTGAACGCCATTGTTCACCGATCCGTCCGGATCGTTCCGCCCCCGTTCCGCGCGGAGGTTTCATTCGTGTGAAATGATACCGCAAAGATGTCCGCCTGTCTACCACAAATCATAAAAAATCATTCTGCCGAAGAAAAAGCTTGACATTTTGGCTCTCAGTGCCTATCATTTCGCCATAAGACAAAGGCGTCTTTGTGGATCAGCGCGCCTTTGTCTTTTTTTATTTGGACAAGGAAAGGGGATGAAACCTGTGGAAGAAAAAGCAAGACCGGTATCAGAATATTTCGGGAGCATGGTGTTCGACGACAAAGCGATGAGCGCCGTCCTCCCTGCGGGAACCTACCGTTCCTTAAAACGGACCATCGACGAAGACGTTCGCCTGGACCCGGCAGTTGCCGAAGAAGTGGCAAAGGCCATGCGGGACTGGGCCGTCAGCAGAGGCGCGACCCATTTTACGCACTGGTTCCAGCCGCTGACAGGCATCACGGCGGAAAAGCATGACAGTTTTATCAGCCCCGCGCCGGATGGCCGGGTGATCATGGAGTTTTCCGGCAAGGAACTGATCCAGGGCGAGCCGGACGCCTCCTCCTTCCCCTCCGGCGGTCTCCGCTCCACCTTTGAAGCGAGAGGCTACACTACCTGGGACCCCACCTCCCGGGCCTTTATTCTGGGAAAGACCCTGTACATCCCCACCGCCTTCTGTTCCTACGGCGGCGAGGCGCTGGACAAAAAGACGCCGCTGCTGCGGTCCATGCAGGCGCTGAACAAGCAGGCGCTGCGTATCCTGCGGCTGTTCGGCAACGATACCGTCAAGTGTGTGCGACCTTCGGTAGGTCCGGAGCAGGAATACTTTTTAGTGGACAAAGCGCTCTATGAACAGCGCAAGGACCTGATCTTCACCGGACGGACCCTGTTCGGCGCAAAG
>JAGAEH010000042.1 GCA_017613225.1 Lachnospiraceae bacterium | reverse complement strand
CTGGGAAGCGCACTCCGAACGGGACTGGGCTCTTTTATATGATGAAGTCTTCCGCGGCACCAATGCCTTCTGGGAGATCCCCCTCTGGGCCTCCGCGGCCTTCGGTGAACGGGTGCTGTGCAACCAGACCACGCTGGACGTCATCCGGTTCTATCACCGCTTCGGCTATCAGCCCCTGCGGATCGAGGGAAATCCCCCGGACTACATCGGGGAGCAGCTTTATTTCCTGCTGCACCTGGCCCGGGGCTGTCAAAAGGCAGAGGACCCCGCCGCCACTCTTCAGGCTATCGACGATTTCATCTCCGACTACGTACTGACAACCCTGCGGATGATCAGCCGCAGCGTTACGGAAAAGGTGGAGATCTTTGACGGGCTGAAGCAGTATCTGGAGGATCTGGTCCGCCTGCTGGCCAAAGAAGATCTGCCGGCGGAACTCTGCGCGGAAGCAGCCGCCCTCCCTGATGACGGTGTTCCTTCCCTTTTCCCCATCCCCGACGAGCACGCCCGGGTCATCAACACCGGCGGCCTGAACAACTGCGGCGGCATCTGCGTGATCCGTCCCACGGTACAGGAGAACTGCATCCTGCGCATCGGATCCGACACCGATCCCTCTCACGCCCCTCAGATCCGGGCCTGCGTCCGGGGCCGGGGCTATCGCAAAACATTCCTGAATCCCGGCCGGCTGCGTTACCCCATGCGGCGCGTGGGCAAGCGGGGCAGCGGCCACTTTGAGCGGATCTCCTGGGAAGAGGCCGTGGATGAGCTTGTGAAAAACTGGATCCGGATCCGGGACGCCTACGGTCCCGCCTCCCGCTACGTGATCTACGGCACCGGCGTCACCGGCATCTTCCGTCCCAGCAACCTGACCAAGCGCCTGCTGTCCCTGGACGGCGGCTTTTTGGGCGCCTTCAACTCCTACAGTTCCGCCTGCGTCAGCTACATCGACCGGTACCTGTTCGGGACCTCCGTCTGCGGCCACAGCGCCGCGGACATGCTGAACACCAGGCTTCTGATCCTGTGGGCGGACAATACCACGGAGTCCATTTTCGGGCCGGAGCGCAACTACTATCTCCCCCTGCTGAAGGAAAAGGGCGTGCGGATCATCTGCATCGACCCGCGGCTTTCCCAGACGGCCGTGGCCTACGCGGACGATTGGTTCGCCATCAAGCCCTCCACCGACGCCGCCCTGGCGGACGCCATGGCCTACGTGATCTGGTCGGAAGGCCTGCAGGACCAGGCCTTCATGGATCGCTGCTGCCTGGGCTTTGATGAGGCCCACATGCCAGAGGGCGTTCCCTTCGGCGAGAGCTATCATAGCTACCTGTTCGGCCTGAAGGACGGCATCCACAAGACACCTGAATGGGCGGAGGCCATCACCGGGATCGAGGCGGACCGCATCCGCAGCCTGGCCAGGCTCTATGCTACCACCAAGCCCGCCTGCATCAGCACGGGTCTGGGCGCCCAGCGCCACGGGAACGGCGAGCAGACCGCCCGGGGCATCACCATGCTCACCTGCCTCACCGGCAACCTGGGCAGGTCCGGCGGCAGCAACGGCGGCAACACCAGCGGGATCCGTGAGCACGCGGACATCCGGCTGTTCACGGACACGGTCACCAACCCCTTCCCCGGCATGATCCCCACCTTCCTGTGGAGCCAGGCCATCGAGCGGGGCAGCAAGTTCACGCCCCGGGCCGACCGGCTCACCGGCGTGGACCATCTGGATTCCAACATCAAGATGATCTTCTGCATCGCCAGCAACACGCTGGTCAACCAGCACTCGGATGTCAACGAGACCATCCGGATCCTGGAGGACGACACCAAGTGCGAATTCATCGTCTGCTCCGACATCTTCATGACGCCCAGCGCGCGGTACGCGGACCTGATCCTCCCCGCCCCCAGCGTGTTCGAGTGCGAGAACATCGTCCATTCCTGGGCCGGGTCCAATTACTTTTTAAAGAACAATCCGGTGATCGAGCCGCTGTTCGAATGCCGCTTCGAGTGGGAGTGGCTGAAGGAAGTCTCGGAAAAGCTGGGGCTGTACGACGCTTTTACCGAAGGCAAGCCGGACGCGCATCAGTGGCTGGTGGAAAACTATGATATTTTGAGAGAAAAAGAGCCGGAACTGCCGGATTTTGAGACCTTCAGCGAAGCCGGCGGCTGGCAGTTTACAAAACCTGTCCTGGGCATCCCCTTCAAAGAAAACGTCGAGGATCCGGAGCATCATCCTTTCAATACGCCCTCCGGCAAGGTGGAGATCTTCTCCAAGCGGCTCTGGGTTTTTGACCAGCTGGAGGACATCCCCGCCATCCCGAAGTACCTCCCCTGCCCCGAGGGGCCGGATGACCCGCTGCGGGAGCGGTTCCCGCTGCAGATGATCGGCTGGCACACCAGACGGCGCTGCCACTCCATCCACGACAACAACGAATGGCAGGATGAGGTGGAGCGGCCCGTCCTGTGGACCCATCCGGAGGACGCAGCGCCCCGCGGCATCCGGACCGGCGATAAAGTGGAGGTCTTCAACGACCGGGGCACGGTGCGCATCGAGGCCCTGGTGACGGACCGCATCTGCAAGGGCGTCTGCGCCATGCCTCAAGGCGCCTGGTACACGCCGGACAAGAACGGAGTGGACGTCCGGGGAAACATCAACACGCTGACCTCCCACCGGCCCACGCCGCTGGCCAAGGGAAATCCCCAACATACCAATCTGGTGGAGGTGAAAAAGGCTTCAACGGAGCTCTTTTAGGATCCCCAGCCCTCCTACGAATTCCCGTCTATAACACGAAAAAACAGCGATGTGTCGGCTCTCACCCTTCACATCGCTGTCTGTTTTATTATTTGCCAAAACCAATCACATGGCTTTGCCAAATTCGAATAATTACTCCGCTGCTTATCGGCTTTCCTCCATCAAATTAGCATCCGAGTGCGTGTTTCAATCGCTTCGTTATTTCACTCGAATCTGTCTTCCATTCCTTGGTTGACATTGTTCATGATATATTCGAGCATCTCCTCCGGAGAATCGTAATCTAACAGAGGATATTCGCCTATATCTATTCCGCAATTATTGATGGCGGTTTCCTCATCCGCTGACATTTCCAATATGAAACCATAAAGGGGAGACGTATACTCAAGCAGGCAAAACATTTCCCCATTGTCTTTTAAATAATACGTATATCCGTTTAGTTCTTGAGTTCTAAAAACTGACTTCAATACTGAAGTGATTTTATCGCTCCAAACATAAATGTCCTTATTATGATTTATAGACTCTTCCATTTGTGTCAAAATGCCATTTCCCCTTTTTCACGTTCTAGTACTTACAAATCTACCATCTCTTTCAATAATGCCGGAATGTCTTCTTTCAATGTACTGTATACGATTCCAAGATCTACATTTCCATAATCATGGACGATCTTGTTCCTCAGACCATAGATCGCAGTCCATGGGATCGATGCATGCTCCTTCTTGTATTGTTCACTTAATCTCCTGGCGTTTTCAGAGATCTGAATAAGCCGGAACATCATGGAGTCCTGCAGGATCTCGCTCTGTGAGAATTCTTCTGTTTCAACACGATCCATGTGACGGAAGATAAACTGAAGATCTCCCTTGATCTTTGTGATGTAGTAGCCGTCATTCTTTATGTTATCCATAGATCTTTATCCCATCTTTCAACACTTCGTCCAGCAGATCTTCGTTGTTTAAAAGCTGCTTTTTGTCTAAAAGGTCCACTCTTTTTTGAAGACGTTCTCTCAAACGTTCATCCAGTTCATAGAAACGAAGGCCGGTCACTTTTGTAGAGATCAGAAGATCGACGTCGCTGGTCTCCTTCGCTCTCTTTTTTGCATATGACCCAAACAGATAACAGTAATCTACATCGTAATCCGTAAAGACCTCTCTGCACAGATCACGGATCTCCTCTATGGTCAAAAGGCCATGTTCTTCATCCAGAGGATCCATGCGATCGATCTCTGACAAAAGGAAGCGATACTTTGGTGTCCCGACTTTATCTTCATCATTCTCGTACGATATATAAGAGCGTAAAGAAACACCGATCCGTTTTGCGGCCTCCTGCTGGGTCAGTCTTTTCTTCCTGCGAAGCTGTTTGAGTTCTGTCATTTTTGCATCCCTCCCGCATCGTATTATGCAGTATTTGCATATATTTGTCAATATATGTTATGTAATATTTGCACATTTCAGCCCGAAATATATGCAACTATTGCTTTTTTATCAAAGCACGGTTATCCTGACTGTAATGGATAATGCCAAAATTATCGGGGCGGTTTTAAACAGAGATGGAGATCAAAGAGTATACTCATTATAATGAACAGGAGGTCCTTCCTCTGTACGCAGCCGTGGGCTGGAGCGCCTACACGAGGGATCCTGCCGCGCTGAAAGAAGGCTTTGCTCACTCGCTGTTAACACTGGCGGCGTACGACAACGGCGAACTGCTGGGGCTCATCCGCACTGTGGGGGACGGCAGCACCATCGTGTTCATCCAGGACCTTCTGGTGTATCCGGAGCATCAGCGGCAAGGCATCGGAAAAGCGCTTCTGGAGGAAGTCCTCGCGCGTTTCGCCAATGTGCGGCAGATCGAACTGGTGACGGATGATCGCCCGCAGACAGTCGCTTTCTATCAATCCCTGGAATTTACCGAGCTTTCGCAGCTCGGCTGCCGCGGCTTTATGCGCGTAAAGAAGTGATGAGGGAGAAATCGATGAGCCAGGACATGTGCGTCCCCTGCGGGGACGGGATCCTAAACATCCGTGTCGGAGCGATCATCCAGAAGGATGGGCGGTTTTTGATGGTCCGCAACAGCCGCTCCGGCTATTTCTATTCCGTGGGCGGCCGGATCAAGTTCGGTGAGACGGCGGAGGAGGCTGTTTTGCGCGAAGTTTTTGAAGAGACCGGCGTGCGGCTTCCCATCGACCACCTGGGTTTTGTGCAGGAAAACTATTTTTACGGGGACTCCCCGTCAAATTTGGGGAAAGAGATCTACGAATTGGCTTTCTATTTCT
>JAGAEH010000041.1 GCA_017613225.1 Lachnospiraceae bacterium | reverse complement strand
GAAAGCCCCACGCCCATGGCGGCGATCAGTCTGTTGGTCCTGGCGCGGCGTTCCCGCTGCCACAGGGCGTCGAAAGGACAGCCGATGATGGCTGCGAACAGACGGACGACCTCTTTGCTGAAGGTCTTTTTATTGATGGAATGGTTCCCGCCCGCGATATTGGCTGCCAGGGGCTCCACTTCCGCCAGCTGCCGGCCTTCCGCATCATAGGTGAAGCGCAGCTGCTCGGGGAAGGATTCCTCCGGCGTACCGTCCACCAGTACGGCCAGCACGTGGTCCCGGTCGTGGGTCTTCAGAAAATAGCTGACTTCCTGCAGGCACCATTTGGACTGGGGAAGATCCGGCGTGCAGATGACGATCAAGTACTGGGTATGGTCCAGGGCATAGGTGATGGAATCGGACAGACTGGAAGAGGCCGGCAGCTCGTCCTCGTCACGGAAGACGATCCCCAGCTTCTTTCCGCCGACTTTTTCGCGGTATTCTTTGGGAACGATATAGTTTTCAATCTTTTTCTGGATGCGGATGGCGGCTTCGCGGTCCAGCTCCTTGTGGCGGTAGCTGATAAAGGCGACATAGGAGCGCTCGTCAGCAGGGGCTGACGGTCCAGGGGGCTGTGACCCGACGGCTTCCTTTCCTTCAGCCTCGGTGCTCATCTTCCGAGCACCTCATCCAGGGCGCTCTTTAAGCAGGCCTTGATGGTGTCATAGTCCTGGCCCGGCTGTGCCTCGTACAGCTTTTTCTCACCGAAAAAGACGGTGGGCACATAGTAGTAATCCGCGTAGGCGGGGAAGTTCGTCACGGTGCTCTCCTCGATCCAGTTGACCTCCACCTGCGCATAGGCGGGATCCTCTTCGCACAGGGCGGTCAGTGCCACACGCGCGTTGATGCAGTAGGGGCAGTTGGTCAGATAGTACAGATCGATCTTCATAATGGGGACCTCCGGAAAATAAAAGATCACTTCATTAAAATATAAGGAAAATATAATACAAGAAAGGGGCAAAAGCAAGAAGAGAGGAGATCACTTCCAACTGGACAGCAGGACGCGCATCCACTCTGCCACGTCCATGGAATAGACACGGTTGAGGATCTCCGGCGCAAAGACTTCTTCCGGGCTGCCGGCAGCGGCCTGGCCGCCGTCGTTCAGCAGGATGGCGCGGGAACCGAAAGCCCTGGCCAGGCTTAAGTCGTGCACCACGGAGATCACAGCCTTGCCGGGCTGCTCCAGCCACTGTCCGATCAGAGAGAAGATCTGCTTTTGATAGACCAGATCCAGGTGGTTGGTAGGTTCGTCCAGGAGCAGCGTGTCCGGGTCCTGCGCCAGGACCTGGGCCAGGAAGACGCGCTGCAGCTCACCGCCGGAGAGCTGGTTGACGGGGCGGTCCTCCATACCGGTGAGACCGGTCAGTTCCAGCGCCCGTTCGATGGCGGCAGATTTATCTTTGTCTCCCCGGGAGAGCAGCCCGCCGGACCAGGCGTAGCGGCCCATGCTCACCACGGTGTACACGGAGAAAGCGTAGCCTACGGCATGATTCTGGGACAGCACGCCGATGTGCCGCGCCAGTTCTTTCGGGGAGAGTGTTTTGATGTTTTGGCCCTTCCACAGGATATCGCCGCTGTAATCCACACCCCGGGAAAGGGCATTCACCAGGGTGGATTTGCCGGCGCCGTTGGGGCCGACCAGCATCAGCCAGTCGCCTGCAAAGAGCTCGAAAGAGAGGCCCTTCAGCGCGGCCAGTTCGCCGTAGTTTACAGACAGGGAGGAGACGGTGAGCAGGGGTTCCATCAGCGGTTCCTCCTTGTCTTGAAATAGATATATACGAATAAGATGGCACCTACGAAAGAGGTGACCACACCGACATTCAGTTCCAGGGGGCGCAGGATCATCCGCGCCGTCAGGTCTGCCAGAAGCAGGAAGATGGCCCCTCCGAAGAGGGAGCAGGGCAGCAGTTTTCTGTGGTCGGGGCCGGTGATCATGCGGATGATGTGCGGCGTGACCAGGCCCACGAAGGCGATGGAGCCGCCCACGGAGACACAGACGCCGATCATCACGGAGACGGTGATGAGCACGGCCAGACGCACCCGGCGCACGTTCACGCCCACGCTGCGGGCGTTGTCCTCACCGATGGCGAAAGCGTTCAGTTCGTTTGCAAGACGCAGCAGGATCAGGCTTCCGACCGCCAGCACGACGAGCAGGATCAGGGCGTTCTGATAACTGCTGCCGGAGAGGGAGCCCATGGTCCAGAAGGTGATGGCCTTCAGCCGGTCGGAGGCGAAGGTGACGATCAGCGACAAGATGCTGGAGACGAACATGGACCAGATGATGCCGATCAGGATGATGGTATTGGTGGAAAGGGAGTGGTCCAGCCGGAAGGCCAGGGCCAGGATGATGAGCAGGGATAAAAAGGCGAACAGTGAGGCCATGACCATCGTGCCGGAAAAGGGCAGACCCGGCAGGGTGATGCCGAAGGCGATGGAGAGGGCTGCGCCCAGGGAGGCGCCGGTGGAGACGCCCAGGGTGGAACCATCCGCCAGCGGGTTTTTCAGCAGCCCCTGCATGGCCGCGCCGCAGAGGGATAAGGCGGCACCCACCTCCGCCACGCAGATCACCCGGGGCAGCCGCACGGAGCGGATGATGGAACAAGTGCCGTCATCGACACCTTCACCGCCCCGAAACAGGACGGCGAGGATGTCGGAAAGCGCCACGTTGACGCTGCCCAGGCACACGCAGAGCGCGGCCGTGACGAGCATCGCGGCAAACAGCAGCAGATATAGGAAGGGTGTAAAGCAGCTCTTACTGCGCATCCTGATAGACCAGGTCGAACAGCATTTTCGCGCCGTCTGCAATGCGGGGGGCAGGGCGGGAGAGCTCTTCGTTCTCCAGGCGCAGGATCTTGCCGTTATTTACGGCGCTGATGGCGTCCCAGCCGGGACGGGAGGCGATCTCCTCCTCCGGAGTCGGGCCTTCGCCGTAGTACATGGTGATGGTGACGATGTAGTCGGGGTTGCGCTCCAGGACCTGTTCCTCGGAGATCTCGCCCCAGCCCTCCACGTCGTCAAAGGCGTTCTTTAAGCCCAGAAGCTCTGCGACCTCGTTCATGAAGGTACCCTTGCCGGCGGTCCACAGGCCCCACTCCAGCGGGGAGACCTCGAAATAGACGGACTCGGTGCCGTCGCCGGTAGCCTTTGCAGCGACTTCGGCCAGGCTGTCTTTCATGTTCTGGATCACGGATTTCGCTTCGTCCTCATGGCCGGAAACGGCGCCGATGATCTCCAGGGACTCATAGACCTGGTCGATGGTCTGGGCGTCGGAGACGACCACGGCGATGCCGGCGGCCTCCAGCTGGGCCACCTGTTCCTCGGTCTGGGCCATGGTGCTCATCAGCAGGACCTGGGGCTGCAGGGCGATGATCTGCTCGATGTTGGTCTCGTAGCCGGACT
>JAGAEH010000040.1 GCA_017613225.1 Lachnospiraceae bacterium | reverse complement strand
TGAACGAAGGCATCATCGTACTGGCGGCCACCAACCGCGCGGACATCCTGGACCCCGCCATCTTAAGACCGGGCCGCTTTGACCGCAAGATCGTGGTGCAGGTCCCCGACGTGGGCGCCAGGGAGGAGATACTGAAAGTCCATGCCAAGGACAAGCCCCTGGCGGACGACGTGGATCTGGAGCGTGTGGCGCGGACCACCGCGGGTTTTACCGGCGCGGACTTGGAGAATCTGATGAACGAGGCGGCCATTGGCGCCGCCAAGGAGACTCAGCGCTTCATTACACGGGCGGACATCGAAAAAGCCTTTGTCAAGGTGGGCATCGGCGCCGAAAAGAAGAGCCGCGTGATCTCCGACCACGAAAAGAAGATCACGGCCTATCACGAATCCGGCCACGCCATCCTCTTCCATGTGCTGCCGGGCGTAGGCCCCGTCCATACGGTGTCCATCATCCCCACCGGCGGCGGAGCGGCGGGCTACACCATGCCGCTGCCTGAGCGGGACGAGATGTTCATCACGAAGACCCGCATGCTGGAGGAGATCATGGTGGGCCTGGGCGGCCGCATCGCGGAGGAACTGGTCTTCGGCGACATCACCACCGGCGCCTCCCAGGACATCAAGCACGTCACCCAGATCGCCCACGACATGGTCACCAAGTACGGCATGTCGGAAAAGGTGGGCATGATCAACTGCGCCGACGACGAAGAGGTCTTCATCGGCAGAGACATGGTCAAGAAGAATTACGGCGAGCACCTGTCCACGCTGATCGACAACGAGGAGCGCCGCATCATCGATGAGTGCTACGAAAAAGCCAAGGCGCTGCTCCTGGAAAACATGGACGTGATGCATGCCTGCGCAGAACTGCTCCTGGTGAAGGAAAAGATCGACCAGGAGGAGTTTGAAGCACTGTTTAAAAAGCCCCAAATCGAAACCGCGCCGGAGGTCTGACGCTTTTGAATCCCCTGCATATTTTTTCTGATGAATCCAGAGATCATCTCCTGCCTCTGAACGAGGCAGGAGCCTTCTGTTTCCGCCTGCGCATGGACGACTGCGGCGCGCAGGTGTTCTTAGTCTGCCGCGGCGGCGATCCGGAGCTCATCCCCATGGAGCCCGCGGAGAAGAAAGGCCGCCTGCGCTATTATCAGACCACGCTGACGGACATTACCGCAAACCTGTTCTACTATTACGAGATCCGGGCGGAAAAGACCTGGTATCTGGGCCGCTTCTGCTGCACGGAGGACGCGGCGTCCGTGACGCCCTTTGCCATCCTGCCGGACCTGAAGGTGCCGGAGTGGGCCAAGGGGCAGATCTTTTACCAGATCTTCCCGGACCGCTTCTGCAACGGATGCCAGAGAAACGACATCCGGGACGGAGCCTACGTCTATCCCAAAGTGGGCCCGGTGGAACAGGTGAAGGACTGGGACGAGCCGCCTGCTGCGCTGGACGTGGCCCGCTTTTACGGCGGCGACCTCCAGGGCATCGCCCAGAAGCTGCCCTACCTGAAAGCGCTGGGAGTGGACTGCCTCTATCTGAACCCCATCTTCGTCTCGCCCTCCAACCACGGCTATGACATCGCGGACTACTACCACATCGAGCCGAGGCTGTCGGATCCTGCCGATCCGGATGGTTATTTCGCCTCCTTCGTGGAACTGCTGCACGAAAACGGCATCCGGCTGATACTGGACGGCGTGTTCAACCACTGCAGCATTGACAACGCCTGGGCGAAGGACCCGAAAAAGGCGGACTACTTCGTCTACGACGAGAACGGCGACCACCAGACCTGGTGGAACATCTCCACTCTGCCCAAGCTGAATTACGAGGGCGGGAACCGCCTGTGGAAGGAGATCATGACCATTGCCAAAAAGTGGGTCTCCCCGCCCTACAACGCGGACGGCTGGAGGCTGGACGTGGCGACGGACGTGGCGGATACCCTGGCCACCAACCACCGTTTCTGGGAGACTTTCCGGAAGACGGTGCGGAAAGCGGCGCCGGATTCCCTGGTCTTCGCGGAGACCTATCAGAATCCGGAGGACTGGCTGATCGACGGCGAGTGGGACACCATCATGAACTACGAGGCCTTCATGGACCCGGTCACCTGGTTCTTCACCGGGGTGGAGAAGCACAGCGACCACGCGGAACCCGGCCTGAAGGGCGACGCGGAGGCCTTCTACTGGGCGCTCTGCGAAAAGAGTTCCAGGCTGCCTTTCGACAGCATGCTGGCGGCCATGAATTCGCTGGACAACCACGACCATTCCCGCTTCATTACCCGGACCGGCGGCCATGTGGGGCGCATCACCAGCGAGAATGCCCGGGAAATGGCGGACTGCGCGGATCTGGCACTGGTGCGGATGGCGGTCTGCTTCCAGTTCACCTGGCCCGGCGCTCCCTGCATCTACTACGGGGACGAGACGGGGCTGCCCGGCTTCACGGATCCCGACGACCGCCGTACTTTCCCCTGGGGGAAGGAAAACTGGGAGCTGATCGAGTACTACCGTCAGGCGGCGGCCCTCAGGAAGCGCTTCGCCTGCCTGCGCACCGGCTCGGTCCACATGCTGAAGTTTGACAGCGGGATCGCGGCCTTCGCCAGAAGCCTGGGCGAGGAGACGACGCTGACCGCCGTCAACATGGGCGGGCCGGCGGAATTTGAGCTGGACCTGGCTGGTCTGGGCATGGAAACGGGCTTTGCCGTCCGGGAATTTGCCGCGGACGGCGCCGGCTATACCATCGGCCATGTGTCCTTCCCTGTCCGGGAGGGCACGCTGCGGCTGCAGATGAGAGAAAAGAGCGCCATCGTGCTTTCCCTGCGGGAAGAGCCCGGCGATAACGAATAAAGAAAGACAAGTTGTATGAGAATTAAAAGAGAAGATATTCGAAACGTGGCGATCATCGCCCACGTGGACCACGGCAAGACCACGCTGGTGGATGAGCTCCTAAAGCAGAGCGGCGTCTTCCGGGAGAACCAGGAAGTGATGGAGCGGGTCATGGACTCCAACGACATCGAGCGGGAGCGTGGCATCACCATCCTTTCCAAGAACGCCGCCGTGGAATACAAGGGCGTAAAGATCAACATCGTGGACACCCCCGGCCATGCCGATTTCGGCGGCGAGGTGGAGCGCGTTTTAAAAATGGTCAACGGCGTGATCCTGGTGGTGGACGCCTTTGAAGGCCCCATGCCCCAGACCCGCTTCGTGCTGCAGAAGGCCCTTTCCCTGGACCTGGACGTGATCGTCTGCATCAACAAGGT
>JAGAEH010000039.1 GCA_017613225.1 Lachnospiraceae bacterium | reverse complement strand
GGCCTGCTCCGCGCTTTCTGCCAGCTGCACCGTCTCCGCGCTGCCGGCGGGGATCCTGACCTGCTGCAGGTTTTCCAGGATCCGGACGTCCGGACTTTCGGCGGCATGGACCTCTTCGCAGCGGAGCAGCCACAGCAGGAACGGAATACCTGCCAGACCGTACAGTTTGGTGCCCTTCTTCTCCAGGGCACGGACTTCCTTTTCCACCTTTTTGCGGCCGTACATCAGGCGGCTCTTGACCGCGCTCTCGGTACAGCCCATGGCGGCCGCGATATCCTTTACGGACAGTTCTTCATAATAGAACATGCCGATGGCCGCCCGCTGATCCTCCGGCAGGGTCTCCAGGATCTCCCGCAGCAGCCGTTTGGTCTCTTCCTGTTCGATCACCCACTCCGGCAGGTTTTCATTCCGCTCGTCCACGAACCGGGCCTCCGCCGGCTCGTCCATGTCTTCTCCGGCGTTCAGCTCCGAAAACAGCATGGGACGCTGTTTTTTGAGCCAGTCCCGGGCCGTGTTGGCCGCGATGGTCTTCATCCAGGCCGTAAACTTTTCCCCGCCCTGAAAGCTGTCCAGGTGCGCGAAAGCTTTCATGTAGGAGTCCTGCACGATGTCAAAGACCGTGTCCTCGTCCTTGATCATGGACTTTACGGTCACATAAACTTTGTCGTAAGTCAGCTCATACAGATCCGCGGTGGCGGCGTTGTCACCTTCCCGCGCCTTTGCCACCAGCGCGGCAAGATCTTTTTCGCTTTCCATGTTTTCCCCGTTTTTCATCTCTTTCCTTTTCCTTCCCTGCAGAACCGTTCCGTCAGTTTTTTCAGCAGTTCGTCCTTTTTCCTGCCGTCGATCGGAAAAGAATCGACGGCCGCCGTGATGATCCGCCTGAACCACTCCTCCGTCATGACCGTTCCCCCTTTCGTTTCCGGGCGGGAACCTGCCCCTTCCGGGGCATACAGAGCGCGGCCCTTTGTCCGGCTCTGTTCCCTTCCCTGCTCCTATAACGATCCGGAACGGCCGCCGGTTGCAGGCAAATTAAAAAAGGGGTGTCAGGAGATCTCCGCCGTCACGAAACTGCTGGAGAAGGTGCCGAATTCGTTGGTAAACTCCACTTTAAACATCCAGGTCCCCGGCGCGTACTCGCTGACGGCATAGCCGTTTTCCAGGTCCTCTTCCGTCAGCTCGATGGATTTTACGGAGCCCTGGCGGTCCGTCCCGGTGCTGCTGCACCAGGCATACCAGGAGGGCGTCCCGCAGTCGGAGCTGAAGCTGACCTTCGCCCTGCCGTCTCCCAGATCTTCCACGGAGATCTGCGAGGAAACAACGTTGAAATAGCAGAAATCGCTGCGGTCGGTGCCGTCGGTCAGGCAGACTTTATATTCCCCGGTCTCCAGGTCCTCATAGGATAAGAGGTCGGTCTCCGCGATGTCCGTCTCGCCGATCAGTTCCTCTCCGCGGTACAGCTGCGCTGCAGTGTAGTCCGCCCGCTTCAGGATGTCGATCTCCACCGTCTCCCCCAGGGGCCAGTTGGCCTTGTCTCCCCGCCGCGGGCCAAGGTAATGGTTCCATTGGGGATCCTTCTCTCCTTCTCCGGAGACGCTGACCCACTGAGACTCTTCGTAGGTCACCAGATCCCAGTCATTGAACTTGTAGATCTTGTACTTGGTTCCTCCCAGGAGGCTCGTGAATCCCTGCGGCGTCACGGCGTAGGTATAGGCCGTGGGCGTTCCCTGATGCGCGAAGATGACGTTGATGACCTTGCCCTTCGGATCCCGGGTGATGTCGTAGACGAACATCGTGTGGTTCGTGGTGCCGTTATGGCATAAGAGCATGTCGCCGATCTCCAGGTGCGCGAGGTCCTGGTGCTCCGCCGCAGTAAAGGCCTCCAGCTCCGGCAGATCCGTCGTGGTATGGACGCAGGTCATGCCGTAGCAGTAGCTGATGAAGGCGCTGCATACGCTGCCGTAATAAGTTCTGCTGTTGGGAGCGGAGGATATCCTGGTATAGACGTAGCTGTTGGGGTTCATCAGCGCCGTCATGTAAGTGTCGAAGGAGACGCACTGGGGCACGTACAGGGATTCCGTCCTGACGGAGGAGTACGTGACGCCGGTCACCGTGGTCCCCTCCGCGATGTCCCCCTTCTGATTGGGCAGCACCGCCTTCGTTGTAAAGGTCAGGTTGAGGATCTGGTCCGCCCGCTTTAAAAGATTGCGGACGCCCTGGTTCTTCGGCTCGTCGTGGCTGGTCTCCACCGGGCCGGAGGCCGCCAGGATCTTGTACCCCTTCGGAAGGGTAAAGCCCGGTTCCAGCACCTTGTCCCCGTCGGAGGACTGCAGGAGGATGCGGAAATAGGCCGCCCCTTCCACGTCCTCTGCCCGGATGGTGCATCCGGTGGCCTTCAGCGCCGAGTATTTCAGCAGGTTGTAGTCGGAATCGTAGTAGAAGATCCTGTATTTGTATTCCGGGCTGGACTTCCAGGTGAAGCTCAGGCCCTTCATGGGATACATGGCGCTGCGGACTTTGGTGTTCTTCGCGAATTCCTGTCCGTTGGCCAGCACGATGGAGCCGGACTCAAAGTCGGTGACCGGTGTGCCCAGGACGGTGATCCGCACCACTTTGGTCTTTACGCTTCCCTTGGGGTTGGAGATGACGCATCTGTAGCTGTAGGTCCCGTGCCTTTCCTGTACCGCAACGGAATAGGACGAAGTCTGGGCGCCGTTGGAAATGCTGCAGTCCGCCCATTTCTCTTCTCCGTCGATCCGGTACTGCCACTGGTAGTTCAGCGATCCGCCGGTGGCCTTGACCGTAAAGGACGCCGTTTCTCCGGGGGTGACAGTCACAGACTTGGGCTGGGTGGTGATCTCCGGCTTTCTCAGGATGGTGATCTTGACGGTCCTGCTGGTGACCTTGCCCAGAGTATTGGAGACCACGCACTTGTACTGGTACCCGTCGTGCCGGTCCTGCAGCGTCAGGGCATAGCAGGCCGTCTTTCCGCTGGCCGCGGTAACGGCGGTCCAGGTATCCGAACCGGGCTTTTTATAGTGCCATTGGTACTTCAGTTTCCCGCCGGTGGCCTTTACCTTGAATTCCACCTTTGCCCCGATGTCTGCCGTTACGCTCTTTGGCTGGGACGTGACGGCCGGCATGGTGAGGACCGTCAGCGACGCTTTTTTGCTGGTAACGGTGCCCTGGGAATTCTTTACTTCACATTTGTACTTGTAGCCGTCGTGCCTGGTCCTGACCGTCAGCTTGTATGCTGCCGCATTTCCGCCGTTGGAGACGGCGGTCCAGGCGGTCTCACCCGGTTTCTGATAGTACCACTGGTATTTCAGCGCTCCGCCTTCGGCGGTCACTTTGAAAACGGCTTCGGTTCCGGACTTTATGGAAAGGCTCTTGGGCTGCGACGTGATGTAGGGTTTGTAGATGACCGTCAGCTTCGCCTCCGCGCTGGTGACCTTTCCGGCGGAATTGGAAACGACGCATCTGTATCTGTAGCCGTTATGGCGCTCCTCAACCACCAGTTTATACTCCGCCGCGGTGCCGTTTTTGGTCACGGCGGTCCAGGCTTCGCTCCCCGGCTTCTGATAATACCATTGGTACTGAAGGTTTTTGCCGGAAGCCTCCACCTTGAACACCGCCGTTTTGCCGGCGGCCACCGTCACCTTTGAGGGCTCTTTTTCGATGACCGGCTTGGACGCCTTCGCCAGGGCGGCGGCGCCCCATTCCATGTATTTGGCCTCTGCCGCGCGCGGGAAAGCCGCCGGGACGGATATTCCCAGCATCAGCAGGCATATGAAAAGCAGTGTTTTTCTTTTTGACATGGATTCTCTTTTGTTTTATCCAAAGGCCTTGTCCGGGGGCAGTCAGCCCCTCTTTAGCCATTCTTCCCCGTTAATCATATGATTTTATCATCATTACCGCTGTTTTTCAACCGCTGCGCCCGCCGCGGCCTTCCGCCCCGGGCCCTTTCTTTTTTACTGCAATCTTTCTTTAAATCTGCTATGATAGGGATACCAGACTATCGTTTGAGGAATGACACATGAATTATGATATCATCATTATCGGCGCGGGCCCCGGCGGCATCTTCTCCGCCTACGAACTGACCGAGAAGGCTCCGCAGCTGAAGGTGGCGGTCTTCGAAGCCGGCCATCCGCTGGAAAAGCGCCGCTGCCCCATCGACGGGGACAAGATCAGTTCCTGCATCCACTGCAAGAGCTGCTCCATCATGAGCGGCTTCGGCGGCGCGGGGGCTTTCTCCGACGGCAAGTACAACATCACCAACGATTTCGGCGGCACCCTGTACCAGTACATCGGCAAAAAGCGGGCCCTGGAACTGATGCACTACGTGGACAGGATCAACCTGGCCTACGGCGGGGAGGGCACGAAGCTCTATTCCACCGCCGGCACGAAGTTCAAGACCATCTGCGTGCAGAACAACCTGCACCTGCTGGACGCCTCCGTGCGGCACCTGGGCACCGACATCAATTACGTGGTGCTGGGCAACCTGTACCAGCATCTTAAGAATAAGGTAGACTTTTTCTTCGACACCCCGGTGGAGTCCGTGGCCGTAAAGGACGACGGCTTTGAGATCTCCTGCGCCGCGGGCAGCTTTACCGGAAAGCGCTGCATCATCAGCGTGGGCCGCTCCGGCAGCAAGTGGATGGAGCAGACCTGCCAGGCCCTGGACATCCCCACCCAGAGCAACCGGGTGGACCTGGGCGTGCGGGTGGAGCTTCCGGCGGAGGTCTTTTCCCACCTGACCGACGAGCTCTATGAGAGCAAGATCGTCTACCGGACGCAGAAATACGAGGACCTGGTCCGCACCTTCTGCATGAATCCCCGGGGCGCCGTGGTGACAGAGAACACCAACGGCATCGTGACCGTCAACGGCCACAGCTACGAGGATCCTGCCAAACAGACCAACAACACCAATTTCGCCCTGCTGGTGGCCAAGCACTTTTCCATCCCCTTCAAGGATTCCAACGGCTACGGCGAAAGCATCGCCAGGCTTTCCAACATGCTGGGCAACGGCGTGCTGGTGCAGCGCTTCGGCGACCTGATCCGCGGACACCGCAGCACCGCTTCCCGCATCGCGGAATCCTTTACCGTTCCCACGCTGAACGCCAGCCCCGGGGATCTGAGCCTGGTGCTGCCCAAGCGCATCCTGGATGACATCGTGGAGATGATCTATGCCCTGGACAAGCTCGCCCCCGGCACCGCCGGCGACGACACCCTGCTGTACGGCGTGGAAGTCAAGTTCTACAACATGGAAGTAGAGGTGGACGAGCGCCTGCAGACCCGCTGGCCCGGCCTGTACGTGATCGGCG
>JAGAEH010000038.1 GCA_017613225.1 Lachnospiraceae bacterium | reverse complement strand
TTCGTCATCGCCATCAACTACGGCGGCAGGGACGAGCTGACCCGGGCGGCGCAGAAGCTGGCAAAGGAGGCCGCGGAGGGAAAGATCAGGCCGGAGGACATTACCGAGCAGATGATCACGGATTCCCTGGACACGGCGGGCCTGCCGGACCCGGATCTGCTGATCCGCACCGCCGGGGAAAAACGGCTGTCCAACTACCTGTTGTGGCAGTCCGCCTATACGGAGTTTTATTATACGGACGTGCTGTGGCCGGATTTCCACAAGGAGCATCTGGAGGCAGCCATCGAGGAGTACAGTCACCGCAGCAGGCGGTATGGAGGAAGATAGATGTTCTGGGTCAGATTACGAAGCAGCATCATTCTGACGGCGATCCTGATCACGTTCATGGTGTTCGGGGGCCTGCCCCTGTTTCTGGCGCTGGCGCTGATCACTTTCATCGGCATGATGGAGTACTACCGGGCGGTGGGCATCGAAAAGACGGGCCTGGCCATAACGGCATACATTCTGTGCGCCTTATTCCTGGCGCTGACCTGGTTCACCACCCTGGACTGGGGGATCGCCGGCGCCCTGATCTGGCCGGACATGTGGACCCTGGCCTTCATCATGCTGTGCCTTTCGGTGCTCTTCGCGGTCTACGTGCTGACCTTCCCGAAGTTCAATGACCGCCAGATGGTCTATGCCTTTTTCGGCCTGATCTACGTGGCGGTGGCCCTGTCCTACATCTACAAGACCAGGATCATGGACGACGGCGCCTACCTGGTGTGGCTGATCTTCCTCTGCTCCTGGGGCAGCGACCTTTCAGCCTACAGCTTCGGCATGCTGTTCGGCAAGCACAAGCTGACACCTGTCCTGAGCCCCAAGAAGAGCGTGGAAGGCGCCGTAGGCGGCGTGGTAGGAGCGGCCATCCTGGGCACGGTCTACGCGCTGATCTTCAAGGAGCACCTGACCGAGTTCTCCAACCCGGTGTTATCCGTCGCGATCCTCTGCGCCGTGGGCTCCGTCATCGCCCAGATCGGCGACCTGGCGGCTTCGGCCATCAAGCGCAACCACGACATTAAGGACTACGGCACCCTGATCCCGGGCCACGGCGGCATTCTGGACCGCTTCGACAGCGTGATCTTTACGGCGCCCATCGTCTACTACCTGATCGTGGTGCTGCAGCTGTGGGGCTGATAAAACGATGAAGAAACTTTCGATCCTGGGGTCCACCGGTTCCATCGGGACCCAGACCCTGGAAATAGTAAGGACCAACAAGGACCTGGAGATCTGCGCCCTGGCGGCGGGCAGCAATGTGAGCCTGCTGGAGGCCCAGATCCGGGAATTCCATCCGGACATGGCCTGCCTGTTCGACGAGGCGGCGGCTGCGGACCTTCGTGTACGTGTGGCGGACCTGCCGGTAAAAGTCCTGTCCGGCATGGAAGGACTGATGTCCTGCGCGGCTCATGAGCCGGCGGACATCGTGGTGGGGGCCATCGTGGGTATGGTGGGCATCCGCCCCGTAATGGCGGCCATCGAGGCCGGCAAGACCCTGGCCCTTGCCAATAAAGAGACGCTGGTGACGGCGGGACACCTGATCATTCCGCTGGCAAAGGAGCACAACGTGCCGATCCTGCCGGTGGACAGCGAGCATTCCGCCATCTTCCAGGTGCTCCAGGGGAACCGGATGAACAAGGTCTCCCGCATTCTGCTGACGGCCTCCGGCGGTCCCTTCCGGGGCCTGACCAGAGTCCAGACGGCGGACAAAAAGCCGAAAGACGCCTTGAAGCACCCCAACTGGTCCATGGGACGGAAGATCACCATCGATTCCGCCACCATGGTGAACAAGGGGCTGGAAGTGATGGAGGCGAAGTGGCTGTTCGGCGTGGATTACGACGACATCGAAGTGGTGGTCCAGCCCAAGAGCATCATCCACTCCATGGTAGAGTTTGAAGACGGCGCCGTGCTGGCCCAGCTGGGCACTCCCGACATGAAGCTGCCCATTGCCTACGCCCTGTACTATCCGGAGCGGAAGCCACTGCCCGGGCCGCGGCTGGACTTTAAGACCATGGGGCAGATCCAGATCGCCAGCCCGGACAACGAAGCCTTCCCGGCCCTGCCCCTGGCTTACAGAGCGGGAAAGACCGGCGGCACCATGCCCACGGTCTACAACGCGGCCAACGAATGGGCGGTGGCGGCCTTCCTGGCGGGGAAGATCGGCTTCAACGACATTACGGACATCATCGCGGCGTGCATGGACCGTCATGCGGTCATCGAATCGCCGTCCCTGGATACCATTCTGGAGGCGGAGCGGGAGCTTCGGGCCTCCCTGACAAAAGACAGAGGTTAGAACATTGAGTTTCTGGAGTATTGTAATCGCAGTTCTGGTGCTGGGCTTTCTGGTGTTCTCCCACGAGCTCGGACACTTTATTTTTGCCAAGAAGACGGGCATCGGCGTGACGGAGTTTTCCATCGGCATGGGTCCCCGCCTGTTCCACTTTACCAAAGGCGACACCATGTATTCCCTGAAGGCCATCCCCTTCGGCGGTTCCTGCGCCATGGTGGGAGAGGATACGGAGTCGGAGGAGGACAATTCCTTCCAGAAAAAGTCCGTCTGGGCCCGGATCCTGGTGGTCTTCGGCGGTCCCCTGTTCAATTTCATCCTGGCCTTCATCCTGGGCTGCGTCCTGGTGGGCTGCGTCGGCATCAATCCGCCGAAGGTCTACAATATCACCGAAGGTTTCGGCGCGGATAAGGCCGGCATTCAGGTGGGCGACGAACTGATCAGCGTGGACGGCACTTCCATCCACACCGGACAGGAGCTCTACCTGTACCTGATCGCCAACCCGCTGGAGAAGGACGTGGTCACCGTGGAATACGAGCGGGACGGCGTCCGCTATTCGACGGAGCTGGAGACGGCCTACACCGCCTGGCGCTACGGCATCTCCTATTATGACTCCGAGGAAGCGCCGGCGATCTCTTCCGTCTCTGAAGGCAGCGCCGCGGAGGCGGCGGGCCTGAAGGTGGGGGACCTGATCACAAAGCTGGACGACACCACCATCGCCAAGGGCTCGGACATCCACAAGTTCTTTGAGAACGTGAAGGACGGCCAGACAGTCGCTTTCACCTACGAGAGGGAAGGGCAGACTTATTCAGCAGAGGTGACGCCCAGCCAGGTGAGCGGCCGCTCCCTGGGCCTGGAGGCCTACTATTACCGGGAAGACGGCAATTTCGCCCAGGTTTTAAAGGGCGGCTTTGACGAGATGCGCTACGGCGTGAAGTCCGTGTTCGCCTCCCTGAAGATGCTGTTCACCGGCAAGGCCAGCGTGAAGGACATGGCGGGCCCCGTGGGCATCATCTCCATCGTGGACACGGCCATCGACACGGAAAAGTCCAGTTTCAGGGACAACCTGATGAGCATCATCAGCCTGATGGTACTGCTGTCCACCAACCTGGGCATTCTGAACCTGCTGCCGATCCCGGCTCTGGACGGCGGGCGGCTGCTGTTCTTGATCATCGAGGCGGTGACGGGCAAGCGCATCCCGCCGGATAAGGAGGGCATCATCCACATGATCGGCTTCGTGCTGCTGATGATCCTGATGGTGTTCGTCCTGTTCAATGACATCATGAGGCTGTTCCATTAGAAAAGACATGAGAAGACACGCTAAGATCGTAAATATCGGAACTGTGGCCATAGGCGGTGATCTGCCCGTGGCCATTCAGTCTATGACCAATACGCGCACCGAGGACGTGGAGGCCACCGTGGCCCAGATCCTCCGCCTGGAGCAGGCCGGCTGCCAGATCATCCGTTCCACCGTGCCCACCATGGAGGCGGCGGAGGCCTTCGCGGCCATCAAAAAGAGGATCCACATCCCGCTGGTGGCGGACATCCACTTCGACTACCGCTTGGCCATCGCCGCCATGGAGCAGGGGGCGGACAAGATCCGCATCAACCCGGGAAACATCGGCAGCGACGAGAAGGTCCGGGCCGTGGTGAGCTGCGCGAAGGAGCGGAACATTCCCATCCGGGTGGGGGTCAACAGCGGCTCCCTGGATAAGGACCTGGTGGAAAAGTACGGCCGGGTCACCGCGGCGGGGCTGTGCGAGAGCGCCCTGCGGCAGGTGGGTCGAATTCGGGACATGGACTATGATAATCTGGTGATAAGCATCAAGGCCACGGACGTGCCCCTGTGCATTGAGGCCCACGAGATGATCGCCGACAAGACGGACCTGCCCCTCCACGTGGGCATCACGGAGGCGGGGACGGTGTATTCCGGCACCATCGTCAGCGCGGTGGGCATCGGGGCCATCCTGTCCCGGGGCATCGGCGACACCATCCGGGTCTCCCTGTCCGGCGACCCGGTGAAAGAGGTGCTGGCGGCCAAAAAGATCCTCCAGGCCCTGGGCCTCAGAAAGGGGGAGAACAGGGTCATCGCCTGCCCTACCTGCGGCCGCACGAAGATCGACCTGATCGGACTGGCGGAGCGTACGGAGGAACTGGCGGCCCGTTATCCGGATCTGGGCCTGAACATCGCCGTGATGGGCTGCGTGGTGAACGGCCCCGGCGAAGCCCGGGAAGCGGACGTGGGCATCGCCGGCGGCGACGGCTGCGGCCTGCTGATCAAAAAAGGTGAAGTGATCAAAAAGGTGGCGGAGGACGAACTGCTCTCCGCCCTGGAAGAAGAATTGAAGAATTGGGAGAAGAAGGAATGACCAAAGCATTTACCGAGGTCCTCCCGGCCCTGAAACTGCCGGAGCACCTGGCGGCCGTCGCTGAGCGGATCCAGGTGACCAACGTGACCATGCCCCGGAGCAGGGAATTTGTGGACATCCATGCTTACACGGACCAGATCGTGTCCAAGCGGGATATCAACGCCCTGGAGGCCCATGTTAAAAACCAGTTTTTTGCCGCGAAGGACCTGACCGTGCGGCTCTATCTGACGTTCCGTCTCAGCGGGATCACCGCAAAAGAGGCCTACAACGCCTATGCCGAAAGCCTGATGGAAGAGGCAAAGGAGACAGATCATATCCTCTACAACATCCTGAAGAAGGCCCAGGTGAGTTTTCCCGGGGACGGCATCCAGGTGGAACTGGAAAACGACGACCTGAACCAGAGCTACAAGGAGCTGGTGCGGGACGTCTTTTCCCGTGTGTTCGTATGGCGTTTCGGCCTGGACATCCCCATCATCGTCAAGATGGGCGAAGAGGAGATCCGCCGGGAGGTCAGCAGCGTCGAGGCCGTCGCCATCGAACTGCCCGACCCTTACGCGGAGGCGAAGAAGGCCGGCGGGGAAGGCAAGAGCACGGCCGGCGGCAGGAAGACCGGCGACAAAAAGAAATACCGGCTCCGCACCAGGCGGATCAGCGACGGCTACGGCCGCGAGTTCGAGGGAGAACCCATCCCTCTGTCCGCCGTCCGGGAGGAGATGGGCGAGACCGTGATCCGCGGGGACATCATCACCGTGGAGAAGCGCGCGCTGCGCAACGGCAGCACCCTGTTTTCCTTTGTCCTGACCGACTATACCGACTCCATCCGGGTCAAGATCTTCGCGAAGGAAGACGATACGGAGGACCTGGAGGAGTTCGTCACCCCCGGCACTTCGGTGATCCTGAAGGGCGACACCATCTATGACTCCTTTGAAAAAGAACTGTGCATCAGCCACGTCTACGGCATGAAGCGGGAGGAAAAGGAACAGAATGAACGGGCGGACCGGGCCGAAGTAAAGCGGGTGGAGCTCCACTGCCATACCAAGATGAGCGACATGGACGCGGTGTCGGAGGCGGGGGACATCATCAAACGGGCTGCCCAGTTCGGACATCCGGCCATCGCCATCACCGACCACGGTGTGGTGCAGGCCTTCCCCGACGCCATGAAGGCGGCCAAAAAGAACAAGATCAAGGTGATCTACGGCTGTGAGGGCTATCTGGTGGACGATGCCGTCACAGGCAGCGACCCGGATTCCGTCAAGGCGGGACGCCGCTACCATATCATCCTGCTGGCCAAGAACGACCTGGGCCGTATCAACCTGTACCGGCTGGTGTCGGAGTCCCATCTGACCTATTTCAACCGCCGGCCCCGGATCCCCAGAAGCCTGCTGGAAAAGCACCGGGAAGGGCTGATCATCGGCTCCGCCTGCGAGGCGGGAGAGGTCTTCCGCGGTCTGGTGGAGCACGAGTCCGAGGAGGAGATGGAGCGCCGGATCCGGTTCTACGACTATCTGGAGATCCAGCCCGTGGGCAACAACGCCTTCATGCTGCGGGAGGAAAACAGCGAATACAAGACGGTGGAGGACCTGCAGGATCTCAACCGGAAGATCATAGAACTGGGCGAGCGCTACGGCAAAAAGACCTGCGCCACCTGCGACGTGCACTTCCTGGATCCGGAGGACGAAGTCTACCGCCGGATCATCATGAAGGGACAGGGCTACGAGGACGCGGATGAGCAGGCGCCCCTGTATTTCCGCACCACGGAGGAGATGCTGGAAGAGTTCAGTTACCTGGGGCCGGAGAAGGCTTACGAAGTAGTGGTGACGAACACCAACCTGGTGGCCGACTGCTGCGAGACCATCCTGCCGGTGCGCCTGGACAAGTGCCCGCCCGTCATCGAGGGCTCCGACACGGAGCTGCGGGAGATGTGCTACAAAAAGGCGAAGGAGCTCTACGGGGATCCCCTGCCGCCCCAGGTCTCCGAGCGGCTGGAGCGGGAGCTCAAGTCCATCATCGGCAACGGCTACGCGGTGATGTACATCATCGCCCAGCGCCTGGTGAACAAGTCCATGCAGGACGGCTACCTGGTGGGTTCCAGAGGTTCCGTGGGTTCCTCCCTGGCGGCCACCATGGCCGGGATCACGGAGGTCAATCCCCTGAGCCCCCACTACCGCTGCCCCAAGTGCAAATACAGCGATTTCACTTCGGAAGAGGTGAAGGCCTACGCGGGCACCGCCGGCGTGGACATGCCGGACAAGGTCTGCCCCGTGTGCGGCGCCAAACTGATGAAGGACGGCTTTGACATCCCCTTCGAGACCTTCCTGGGCTTCAAGGGCGACAAGGAGCCGGACATCGACCTGAACTTTTCCGGCGAATATCAGGCCAGAGCCCACGCCTACACGGAGGAGCTCTTCGGCAAGGGTTACACTTTCAAGGCCGGCACCATCAGCGGCCTGGCGGAAAAGAAGGCCTTCGGCTTCGTGCTGAAGTACTTTGAGGAAAAGAACGAGATCAAGCGGCGCTGCGAGATCGAGCGTCTGGCCAAGGGCTGCGAGGGCGTCAAGAATACCACCGGGCAGCATCCCGGCGGCATCGTGGTCATGCCCAGGGGAGAGGAGATCAATACCTTTACCCCGGTGCAGCACCCCGCCAACGACATGAAGACCAGCATCGTCACCACCCATTTTGACTATCATTCCATCGACCAGAACCTGCTGAAGCTGGACATCCTGGGACACGATGATCCCACCATGATCCGCCGCCTGCAGGACCTGACCGGCATCCCGCCCCAGGAGATCCCGCTGGACGATCCGGACGTGATCGCCCTGTTCAAGGACACCTCCGTGCTGGGGATCCGGCCGAAGGACATCGGCGGCTGCCCCCTGGGGTGCCTGGGCATCCCGGAATTCGGCACCGACTTTGCCATGCAGATGGTGCTGGAAGCCAAGCCCACCGGCTTTTCCGACCTGGTGCGCATCGCCGGCCTGGCCCACGGCACCGACGTCTGGCTGGGCAACGCCCAGAAGCTGATCTCCGAAGGGACCGCCACGCTGCGGACCGCCATCTGCACCCGCGACGACATCATGCTCTACCTGATCTCCATGGGACTGGATCCCTCCATGTCCTTTAAGATCATGGAGGCGGTCCGCAAGGGCAAGGTGGCCAAAGGCGACTGCCCGGACTGGCCGGCCTGGAAGGAGGCCATGGAAGAGCACGGCGTACCGGACTGGTACACCTGGTCCTGTGAGAAGATCGCCTACATGTTCCCCAAGGCCCACGCCGCCGCCTACGTGATGATGGCCTGGCGCGTGGCCTGGTGCAAGGTGCACCGTCCGCTGGAGTACTACACCGCTTATTTCACCGTCCGCGGTGACGGCTTCCGCTACGACAGGATGGCCATGGGGCGGGAGGAACTGGCGAAGAGTCTGGAATACCTGCGAAAGAACAAGGACAGGCTCTCCGATGTGGAAAAACTGATCCTCAGAGAGGCCCGCATCGCGGAAGAGATGTACGCCCGCGGCTTCGAATTCATGCCCATCGACCTGTACCGGGCGAAGGCGGCGGAGTTCCAGATCATCGACGGGAAGATCATGCCCTCCTTCAACAAGATCGAGGCCCTGGGCGACAAGGCAGCCCGCATGGTGGAAGAGGAGGCAAAGAAGGGCAAGTTCCTGTCCAAGGAAGATTTCATCCAGCGCACCCACGTGAGCTCCACCGTGGCGGACGTCATGGAGGATCTGGGGATCCTGGGAGGCATCCCCAAGAGCAACCAGATGTCCCTGTTCGATATCGAACTGGAGTAGAGCCAAGCAAAAAAGACAGGGGAACGGGCTGAGGGCCTGTTCCCCTGTCTTTGTCTGTCGTTCTGCGGCCTGCCGGTCCGGACGTCCTATTCCCGATCCACCGTGATCTCCCGGTAATCGCTGCCCTGCGGCCTGCCGGTCCGGACGATCGCTGCCCTGCAGCCTGCCGGGCCGGGCGTCCTATTCCCGATCCACCGTGATCTCCCGGTAATCGCTGCCCTGCGCAGGGTCCTTCGCGATGTTTATGTACACCGCTCCTTCCGGGATCAGTTCCTCGATTTTGGAGGGCCATTCGATCAGGCACACGCCGTCCCCGTAAAAGTATTCGTCATAGCCGATCTCGTAGAGCTCGGCGGGATCGTCGATGCGGTAGGCGTCAAAATGATACAGCGTCAGACGGCCGTCGTAGTATTCGTGGACGATGGTGAAAGTGGGGCTGCTGATGGGCTCTTCGATGCCCAGGCCGCGGCCGAAGCCCTTGGCGAAGACGGTCTTTCCCACGCCAAGATCCCCCTCCAGGCAGAAAATGTCGCCGGGACGGGCCTGCTCGGCCATGGAACGGCCCAGCTCATAGGTGTCTTTTTCGCTGTGAGATTCGATCTTCATACCGAACATTTATAAAAGACGCCGGCGAATTTGTCAATCACAGGTTTTAAAGGGCTTGCCGGGGTGGTATAATCAAACGGTCTGTTGCGGAAAACCATTCAATTAAGGCGGCAAAGATCATGAAGCGCTCACTGACATACGGAATGATAACGGTTTTGCTGTGGTCCACCATGGCGCCGGTGGTGAAGGTGGTGCTGGGGGAGATCCCCAGCCTGGAAGCCCTGACCGTCGGCAGCGTTCTGGCGTTTCTGTTTTTGCTGGTCCTCAACTGCGCGCAGGGCAGGATCCGGAAGCTGAGGGATTATCGCCCCCGCCAGTTTCTGGCCATGGCGGGGTTAGCTGTGATCGGCCTCTTTCTCTATCACGCCCTCTATTACCGCGGCCTGACGGAGCTGACCGTCCAGGAAGCCTGCATCGCCAACTACATGTGGCCGGTCATGATCGTGGTCTTTTCCATGATCATCCTGAAAGAGAAGATGACTTTCGTCAAAGGCCAGGCCATGCTCTGCTCCTTTGCCGGCGTGATCATCCTGTCCGCGGGCGGCGCCGGAGCTCCCGGAAACCGGCTGCTGGGCCTGGTCTGCTGCTTCGGGGCAGCGGTGCTGTACGGCCTTTTCTCCGTGCTGAACAAAAAGTGCGACTACGACCAGAACATCTCCATGATGATCTTCTGGCTGGTCACAGCCGTCTGTTCCGCCATTGCGGGGCCGCTTACGGAGACCTGGGTCCCCATCCGGGGACTGCAGTGGCTGGGGATGCTGTGGATCGGCATCGGCTCCAATGCGGTCGCATACCTGCTGTGGGCGCTGGCCCTGAGGGGCGTGGAAAACACCGCTGTGGTGGCCAATCTGGCCTATCTGACGCCCTTCCTTTCCGTCCTGCTTTCGGCCATCTTCCTGAAAGAGGAAATCCGCCCCCGGGCCATCCTCGCGCTGGTGCTGATCGTGGGCGGCATCCTGGTCCAGAACCTGTGGGAAGGAAAAGGCTTGCGGGATCGGAATGACGAGAGGAGCAGTTGACGGTTCGCTGCATCCTGGACAGGACCGATCAGGTCTGAGCAGATACTTTTGCAGAAAAGTTAAAAAGTATCTGCCTTTTCCGCTCATTTTTATGCTCCAGCCACCTGGCTCAAGAGGATCTGGCAGATACTTTCAACTAATAATGGCAAAAGTATCTGCTCGAAAAGCCTGAAAAGTTGAAGAGAGACATGTCCAAAGGCAGATCCGGGCAGATACTTTATCGTAAAAGCTGCCAAGGTATCTGCTTAAGCGGCAAATAGGGAGACGGGAAACGCATCAAAAAAGGGAGAAGAGCAGATACTTTTGTGGTTTTTGGGGAAAGTATCTGCACGGTACGATTCTGCAGAACCGGACCGGCACGGATCCGCATTATTGCTGCCAGAGATGCGGCAATTGAACTCGCAAGTTTCCCGATGTGAATCTGCAAATCAATTCTTTTAATCGTCCCGGAAATCGGTTATAATAAATCCAAATAGGGTCTTGCGGCGGCCGGCTTCCGCGGCGCCCGGGAGCCTGGTTGGAGATTTGTCAATGAAGATCCTTGGAATCGAAGCTTCCTCGCTGGTGGCCTCCGTGGCAGTGCTGGACGGGGATGTGATCACGGCGGAGTATACCGTCAATTATAAAAAAACGCACTCGCAGACGCTGATGCCTATGCTGGCGGCCATCGCGGAGATGACGGAGCTGGACCTGGACACGCTGGATGCCATCGCGGTATCCCGCGGGCCGGGGTCCTTTACCGGTCTGCGCATCGGTTCGGCCACGGCCAAGGGCCTGGGGCTGGCACTGGATAAGCCGCTGGTGGAGGTGCCCACTCTGGACGCCACGGCCTGGCAGCTGGGCTTTTGCGAGCATCTGATCTGTGTGATCATGGACGCGCGGCGGGACCAGGTCTACACAGGCCTCTACTACAACCGCGGCGGGCTGGAGACTGTGATGGAGAGCGACGCGCTGGCCATCGCGGACCTGCTGCGGATCGTGAAAGCCCGGGGCGAAAAGACCGTCTTTTTGGGAGACGGCGTGCCGGTCCACCGGGAGACGATCCGCGCGGCCCTGGGTAAAAAAGCCCTGTTCGCGCCGGCGGGCTTGAACCGCCAGCGGGCCGCAGCGGTAGCGGGCCTGGGGCGGAGCTCTTCGCGAAGGGTGAGACGGTAACGGCCGGTGAGCACGTGCCGGTCTATCTGCGCATGTCCCAGGCGGAGCGCGAATATGTGGAGATCAGGGAAGTCGGCGCCGATCAGGCTGCGCTTCTGGCGCAGTTTGAACAGGTCGGGCTGCCGGACGCCTGGTCGGAAGATGAAATTAGAAAACTGCTGGAAAACGGCTGCCGTCATGCCTACGTCGCCCTGCGGCGGGGGACTCCCGCAGCTTACTGCCTGATCCAGGCAGTGGAAGACGAGGGCGAAGTGCTGCGCGTCGTCACCCTGCCGGAGTGGAGGCGCAAAGGCATCGCCGCCAGGCTGCTGGCGGAGGCGGAAAAGCGCAGCGAGGCTGTGAAATGCTGGAATCTGGAGGTGCGGGAACACAATCTGCCGGCACTGGGGCTGTACGAAAAAGCAGGCTATCGGGGGATCCGCCTGCGCCCGGCCTACTATACCGATACAAAGGAAGCAGCTGTCTGCATGCAGAAGCTCAGTGCTCCAGCGGAGCACTGTGGCGCACAGCAGAGCTCGGAGCAGGAGCACAATGGCGCAACGTGGAGCTTGGAGCAGGAACCCTGTGGCGCAGGGCGAGGCACGGGGCAGGAGCACAATGGCGCAACGTGGAGCCTGGAGCAGGAACCCTGCAGTGCAGGGCGGGGCGCGGGTCAGGACTGCGATCCTGCACCGAAAAAGGAGGTGCCCCATGTTTGACGTATGTCTTTTGGGGACCGGCGGAATGATGCCCCTTCCCCACCGTTGGCTCACCTCCCTGTACCTGCGCTTTGAGGGCAGCGGACTGCTGATCGACTGCGGCGAGGGCACCCAGGTGGCGGCGAAGAAAGCCGGTCTTTCTTTTAAGGGGATCGACACCATCTGCTTTACCCACTTCCACGCGGACCACATCAGCGGCCTGCCGGGCTTCCTTTTGACCATGGGCAACGCGGAGCGCACCGAACCGCTGACCATCGTGGGGCCCAGGGGCGTGGAGCGCGTGGTGAACGCCCTGCGCTGCATCGCGCCGGAACTGCCTTTTTCCATTGAATTCATTGAATTGTCCGAGGCCGCGGAGAGCCTGAAATGCGGCCCCTTTGTGATCGACGCCTTTCGGGTGAGTCACCGGGTCACCTGCTACGGCTACAGCGTCAGCATTCCCCGGGCGGGCAAGTTCGACGTGAACGCGGCGAAGGCCCTGGGGCTGCCCGTGCAGTTCTGGAATCCGCTGCAGAAGGGCCGGACCGTGGAATTCGAAGGCGAGACCTATTATCCCGAGATGGTGATGGGTCCCGACCGCCGGGGCCTGAAGGTGACCTACTGCACCGACACGAGGCCGGTTCCGGTCATCGCCGAGGCCGCGAAAGACGCGGACATCTTCATCTGTGAAGGCATGTACGGCGAGCCGGACAAGCTGGAAAAGGCGAAGGAATACAAGCACATGACCATGCAGGAGGCCTGCGAGCTGGCTGCCCAGGCGCAGCCCCGGGAGTGCTGGCTGACCCACTACAGTCCCTCCATGGTCAAGCCGGAGGAATTCCTGCAGGAACTGCGGGGGATCTTCCCCGCCGTCCAGACCGTGCGGGACGGCAAAAAGAAGACACTGACTTACGACGGGGAGGAAGACGATGGCTGATCATCTGACCCTTGCGATAGAGAGCTCCTGCGACGAGACCGCGGCGGCCGTCCTGAAAAACGGCAGGACCGTACTGTCCAACGTCATCGACTCGCAGATCGACATCCATACCAAATACGGCGGCGTGGTGCCGGAGATCGCCTCCCGCAACCACATCGCCAACATCGACCGGGTGATCCGCAAGGCATTGTCCGACGCGAGCGTCACCCTGCAGGACATCGACGGCATCGGCGTCACCAAAGGCCCCGGCCTGGTAGGCGCCCTGCTGGTGGGCGTAGCGGAGGCCAAGGCCCTGGCCTTCGCGGCGAAAAAGCCGCTGATCGGCGTGAACCACATCGAGGGCCACGTGTGCGCCAATTTCATCGAGCACCCGGAGCTGGAGCCGCCCTTCCTGTGCCTGATCGTGTCCGGCGGCCACACCCATCTGGCCATGATGCGGGACTACGGCAGCTTTGACATCCTGGGCAGGACCGTGGACGACGCGGCGGGCGAGGCCTTTGACAAGGTGGCCCGCGCCATCGGCCTGGGTTATCCCGGCGGCCCGAAGATCGAAAAGGCCGCCAAAGAGGGCCGTCCGGACGCCATCCGCTTCCCCCGGGGAAAGGTGGACGACTCCCGGTGGGACTTCTCCTTTTCCGGCATGAAGTCCGCGGTGCTGAACTATCTGAACCACGAGGAGATGATGGGCAATCCCGTCAGCGTGCCGGACGTGGCGGCCTCTTTTCAGCAGGCGGTGATCGACGTGCTGACGGAGCACGCGGTGGACGCGGCGGTGGAACTGGGCCAGAAGCGGCTGGTGCTGGCCGGCGGCGTGGCCGCGAACAAAACGCTGCGGACCGCGCTGGAATCAGCCTGCGAAAAGAAGGGGATCCGGCTGTATGTGCCGTCCCCCATCTACTGTACCGACAATGCCGCCATGATCGGCACGGCGGCCTACTATCATCTGATCAAGGGCGAGCGGGACGGCCTGGAGCTGAACGCGGAACCCGGCCTGCGGCTGTAACGGGTCCGGCGCCGGAGCGGCGCGGAGAAGCGGCGGGGAGTCTGAGACAGCAAGATGACGACAGAGCGGCGCTGTCCATAAGACCGCAGAAAGACCGAGAAACAGGAGAGAGTGCGAAAGCGCACTGTCCATGGGAGGAAAGACGTGAGAAGAGCAGTACATTATTGGCTTATATGCACCATCATGCTGATGATGTTATTCTGCCATGATGCCTACGCCGCTTCTGCCAAAGCGGTGCCGCCGGTGACGTATGAGCAGGCGGAGACCGCCGCAGTTCCGGGGGAGAAGCAGGAGACGGAGAGCGTGCCGGAAGAAGCCCCCGTGGTCCCGGAAGAGGAACAGAAGACGGAGAGCGCTCCGGAAGAGACCGCCGCTGTTCCGGAAGAGGAGCAGAAGACGGAGAGCGCTTCGGAAGAAGCCGCTGCAGTTCTCCGAGAAGAACAGAAGGCTGTAGAGCCCGGTGAGACCCAGGAGCCGGAGAACGTTAAAGCGGAGGAAGGACCCGCCCAGGAGCCGCCGGAAGCTGAAACAACCGGTGAACCTCAGCCGGTCGGAGAAGCGAAGAAGGGAGAGACAGAAGAACCTCAGGGTACCCGGGACATTCCGGATCCATCGGAAGATCAGGAGCCCCAGAAACAGGAGACCGATCCCGAGCCGCCGGCCAGAGAGACGGATCCCTGTGCCGAAGGCCATGACTATGCCTGCACGCTGGTCACCGCTCCCACATTGCAGCAGGAAGGCCTGCTCCACGCTGAATGCACCGTCTGCGGCACCGCCGAGGACGTCATCCTGCCGGCGCTGAACGAAGAAGACTACACTTATGCCGTGACCGCGGCGCCCACCTGCACGGAGGGCGGCATCGGCACATACACATGGAAGATCACGGAATACGGAGACTGCGCCTTTGAAGCGGAGATACCCGCCGAGGGGCACCACTATGAGGACACCGTGATCGATCCCACCTGTACGGAACAGGGCTATACGTCGCACGTCTGCTCCGTCTGCGGAGACAGTTATCAGGATTCCTTCGTGGATCCGCTGGGGCACGAGTTCGGCGAGTGGATCCTGGGGGAAGAGGGCGCCTGCCCCGACGACGGGTACGAGTACCGGATCTGCAGCCGATGCGGGGAGCAGGAGACCAGGCCCGTTCTGGCGCCGGACCACGTGGAGTCGGACTGGATCGTGGATCTGGAGCCCACCTGCACGGAACCCGGTTCCCGCCACACGGAGTGCGTCAACTGCGGGGAGATCCTCCATGTCGAGGACATCGAGCCTCTGGGGCACGATTTCACCAGCAAGGTGACAAAGCCCACCTGCACGAAGAAGGGCTATACGACCCATACCTGCCGGCGCTGCGGCTATGTGGTGAAAGACACCTATGTAGCAGCTCTGGGCCATAAATGGGGCGACTGGGTCGTCATCGAAGAGCCTACTTACACGGAGACCGGCTTAAAGCGGAGGACCTGCAAAAACGATCCTTCCCACATCGAGGAGAAGACCATCGCGAAGCTGGCGAAGCCCCGGGTCGGCCACGCCATCAAGGACGAGAACGGAAAGCTGAGGGGCGGAAAGGCCGGCGACCAGACCGGTCAGGAAGTGGTGACCAGATCCTGGTACCTGCACTATAAGGGCTGGATCGTCATCCGCGCCAAGAGCGCCGAGGCCCGGGAAATGATCGCCCGGAACATGGAATACGCCTGCGCCAATGACAACATCGGCTACAACAACGCGGACTGCTACGGCCTGTACAGAAAGGCAAAAAAGGTCGGCTACGACTGTTCCCTGGTGGACGAGGCCTGCAACACCGACTGCAGCCGGCTGGTGCGCATCTGCCTGCTGTATGCCGGCATCTACGTCCCCCGGTTCTATACCGGCACGCAGCTGAAGATCCTGAAGGGATCGGGCCATTTCACCATCTACACTTCCGCGGATTATACGGAGGGCATGGACTACCTGCTCCGGGGCGACATCCTGCTCACCAAGACCACCGGCCATACCGTGGTGGTGCTGAACCGGGGCGTTTACGGCAAGGATACCGTCAAGGTGCCGTCTTCGGCGCCGGTGATCACAAAGCAGCCCGTGGACCGGGATCTGGTGGAGGGAGACCTGGCCAGGTTCTACGTTGACGCGGAGGGCAAGGGCCTGATCTACCGGTGGTATTACCGGCCCGATAAAAGCACCCAGTGGACGCTGGTGACCTCTTCCCTGGGGCAGGATCCCCACTACAGGTTTTACGCGTCCCCCAGGCACGACGGCTATCAGTACCGCTGCGACGTCATCGACGTGGCCGGGCAGCACGTATATTCCGACATCGTGACGCTGAGGGTGAAGACGAAGCTGGAGATCCTGACACAGCCGGAAGACGTGACGGTGATCGGCAAGGGGACCAAGGCGACGGTCACCCTGGAGGCGAAGGGCGACGGGATGACTTACGCCTGGTATGTGTGCGATCCAGGAGACGAGGATTTCACGAAGTCCGCCGTCACCGCCCCGGAATACTCCATCGGCGTTACTGCGGCGCGGAAGGGGCGCAGAGTGTACTGTGTCATCACCGACATGTACGGGAACACCGTCAGGTCGAAGACCGTGACTCTGGACTACGTCCTGATCAAGCCGAAGATCACGGAACAGCCGGAGTCCAGGACCGTCAAGACAGGCACGAAGGTGACCTTCCGGACGGCAGCCGACGGCGCCAGATCCTATCAGTGGAGCTACCGCACCTCACCCAAGGGGACGTGGATCAAGATCAAGGACGCCGACGGAACGGCGGCGGAGTACACCTTCACCGCTTCCGGCAAGCAGAACGGCTGGCAGTACCGCTGCAGCATCACCAATGCCTCGGGGACCGTCCACACCGACACGGCGAAACTGACTGTCGTGGCGTCGAAGCCCTCCATCACCTCGAATCCCACCGGCAAGACGGCGTCCGCCAAGAAGAAAGTGACATTCAAAGTCACGGCGAAGGGTACGGCGCTGCGCTATCAGTGGTACTTCCGCACCAGCTCCAGGGCAAAGTGGAAAAAGGTGACCTTGTCGGGCCATGACAGAGCCGCTCTCAGCGTGACCGCCGCGAAGAAGAGAAACGGTTACCAGTACCGCTGCGTGGTGAGCAACCTGATGGGCAGCGTCACCAGCCGGGCCGCTAGGCTGAAGGTGAAGTAGGACAGAGAATATGAGGTCAAAAGAAGGACCGGGCCGCAAAAGCGGCCCCCTCATAAGACAGTTTTATAGTTTTCAGGAATGGCATGATCTTCGGGTCATGCCATTTCCTGTGTCATCAGTTCACTCAGCGGGATGAACCCGATCAGATCATAGCAGATATG
>JAGAEH010000037.1 GCA_017613225.1 Lachnospiraceae bacterium | reverse complement strand
TGCGCTCAAAGCCTGCCAGTTCACGGGTGCAGCCGATGATCATGCCGCCGTCCTCCGTCTGCTCGATGGACAGGGAGGAGCCCAGTTTCAGCACCCGCTTGTCCTCCACCCGGTCGGGCCAGAACTTGATGATGTTGTACAGCGCGCACTGCACCGTGGCCTTCATGAAGAAGCCCACGGGCTCGGTGATGGCCAGCTGCCCCCGCTTGGGCTTGATGGGGATGGACAGCTCCGCGCCGGGGAGGGCAGCCACTTTGCCCGCCCAGGAGCCCGCGGCGTTGACGATCACGTCCGCGTAATAGTCTCCCGCGTCGGTTCTGACTCCCACTGCCCTGTCCCCTGCCGTGAGGATGGCTTTGACCTCCGTATTGCCGCGGATCACGGTGCCCCGCTGCTTGGCGCCCCGGGCGAAGGCCATGGTCAGGTTCAGGGGGTTGATCTTGCCGCTGGTGGGGCAGTAGAGGGCCCCCGCGATGTCCTTCGCCAGCTGTGGTTCCAGGGCGCAGGCCTCCTCCGCGGTGATCATGTGCACGTCCACGCCGCTGGCGCTCTGCTTTTCGGCGATCTCCGCCAGAATGTTCCACTGGACCTCGTCCTCCGCCGGCTGCAGGCCCCCCGCGGTAAAGTCGAATTCGATCTCCGGCCCCAGTTCCTTTTCAATGTCCGAAAACATGCGGATGGAGGCCACGGCCAGGTCCATCTGTGGCCCCGGCTGTTTGGTATGGTAGCCCACCACGCCGTCGGTGGCGCCGGCAGAGCCGGAGCACACGTCGCCCCGCTCCAGCACCAGGACGGACTTTCCGGCCTTGGAGAGCTGCCAGGCGACGGAACATCCCATGATGCCCCCGCCGATGATGATCACGTCCGCGTCACGCATTGCACTCATGGCTCACTCCTCACCGGGCGCCTTATCCCGGAACTTGCCGATCTCGATGGGACGCACCGGCATCCTGGCGTACTGGGGCAGCACTTCCGCCGGTGACTGTCCCGTCTCCTCCGCGATGATGCGCTGGATCAGCCTGCCGCAGGTCTTCCCCTGGCACAGGCCCATGCCCGCCCGGGTGCGGCGCTTCACGCCGTCCACGGTGGTGGCTCCGTCTCTTATCGCCTCGATGATCTCCTGCCGGGTCACTTCCTGACAGCGGCAGATCAAAACGTCATTGTTCATGATCCTGTCCTTTTCGCTATGTTTCAAACGCGTCTCTTCTCCATGTTCGGGCTCTTTCGCTGCCTTCAGCTCCTCTTCGGCCGCTTCATGCTGCGGACCGTCATGACGTGCTCCTTCGGGATCGCCATGCGGATCACCGCGGTGCCCGCGTAGGCGCTGATCTTCGTCACCTTCACGATAGTCCCCGGGCAGATCACCGCGCCGTCCCTGCCCACGGCCTCCACCTCATCCCCCTCCTCAGGGAGAGGCAGATATTCAAAGGGGAAATCCACCGTCGCCCGAGTCTCCGAATAGTTCAGGTCCAGGATGGTGATGGCCAGGCCCGGGCAGTTGGCCACGCAGAGGCCGCAGCCGGTGCACTTTTCCCCGTGCAGCACCGGGAGGCTGGTGATCTGCTCTCCCACGGTGATGGCTCCGAAGCGGCAGATGGATTCGCATGGGTTGCAGGGGATCTCCTGCACGCACTCCACGCAGGCCACCCGGCCCTTCTCCAGCCGCTCCGCGTCCGGCACGCCAGGGCAGTTTTCCAGTTCTTCTTTCGACGGGATACCCGTGTATTTTACACCTGTCATTGCAGATCCTTTCTTAACTCGGTCTTTTCCTTGCGGCTCTTCTTTAGCTTGCCGGTTCACTGCGTTCCGTCAGGTCCTGTCTCCTTCGGCCTGAAAGGCCTCCATGGCCTTCAGCTGCTGCTCCTTGGAACGCCGGCGTACCACTGCCCGCCGTCAGGTCCTGTCTCCTTCGGCCTGAAAGGCCTCCATGGCTTTCAGCTGCTGCTCCTTGGAACGCCGCCGACCCTCGCCGAAGGCGCCGGAGCGCAGTACGTTCAGTCTGCGGATCACTTCGCCGCGCCGCTCTTTGGCCTCTTCCCGGGGGATCAGCCCCAGGCTCTCCGCCGCGGAGATGCCCGCCAGCCGGCCCTCTTCCATGGCGGAGGAAGCCTCCTCCACGCCGGTCACGTCGCCTGCCACGTACAGGCCGGGGACCGTGGTCTCCATGTGGGCGTCGTGCATGGGCACGTGGCCGCCGAAGGCGGGGATGAACGTGAATTTGCAGCCGGTCAGCCACAGCAGTTCCGTCATGGGATTTAAGCCCACCGCCAGGCAGACGGTGTCCGCCTCCAGGACCTGCTCCGTGCCGGGGATCGGCCGGAACTTACTGTCCACTTCGGCGATCTCCACCGCTTCCACCTGTTCGGTGCCGATGGCTCTTGTCACCGTGTGGCTCACCAGGATCGGCACCCCCGCGCGGCGGATCTTCCCCGCGTGCACGCCATAGCCGCCGATGAACGGCGCGCCTTCCACGATGGCCAGCACCTCCGCGCCGGCCTGCATCAGCTGATAGCTGACGATGAGGCCCACGTTGCCGCTGCCCACCATCACGATGCGCTCCCCGGGCAGCACCCGGTTCACGTTGATCATGGTCTGGGCCGCGCCTGCGCCCATCACCCCGGGCAGTGTGGAACCCGGAAAGGCCATGTAGTTCTCCTTTGCGCCTGTGGCCACGATCACCTTCTTCGCCTTTATGACCGTGTTCTGATCCTCATGGATCACCCCCAGGCTGGTGTCCGGCTCCATGCCGTACACTACGGTGTTCAGCCAGACTTCGGCGCCGGACTGCTCCACTTCCTTCAGCAGGTCGCGGCCGATCTGGAAGCCCCTGGTGCCCGCCCGGTGCTCGTGGGAGCCGAAGAACTTGTGGATCTGCTTGAACAGCTGGCCGCCGGGCAGACGGTTCTCGTCCAGGACCAGGACCTGCGCTCCCGCCCGGCGCGCTTCAATGGCGGCGGTCAGTCCCGCCGCGCCTGCGCCTACGATGGCGATGTCTGTCTCTTTGATCTTCATGTCCTGTCCTTCTTTTCGAATGTCCCGTTGCCGTCCTGATGATACACCCGCATGCCCTCTTTCACGGGGCACATGCAGGTGCGCACGTTGGGCACGCCGTCCACGGTCATCTTGCAGTCCGTGCAGCGGCCGATGGCGCAAAAGATGCCCCGGGGCTCCTTCCGCTTAGCCGTGGTGCGGAAGGCCTTGATGCCGGCGTTCATCAGCGCCGCCGCCACCGGTTCGCCCTCCAGGGCTTCCACCGGCCGGTCGTTATAATAGATCGTCACCGTCCTGGAGGTGTCCAGCGTCTCCAGGATCGGATGCTCAATGATTCTCATGAAAGCTCCCCCTTCCGGGTCGTTATTTATGAATTTTATACCAAATGCGGTGCCTCTGCAAGACCCAAGGCGCCCGGGAGGAAGGAAAATGGCATTTTTTAAAAAAACGCATATACAAACCACCGCGGATAGCGTATAATAGGCGGCAACACCACATTATGGAAGTATTCGCCCCCGGGCGCGTGGTGTTCATGGAGGAGAGGTATGGTTTCTGTTCTGATTCCCGTTGCTGTATTATTATTCATTGTACTTTGTAAAAAACTGCCCAAGATCGGCGGCAACGTCCAGGTGGCGCTGGTCGTCGCGGGCATCCTGTCCCTGCTTTTGGGCAAGGTCTTCGCCCCTGCCGACTGGGTCGCCGCCTTCATCGACGGCCTGAACCGGCTGGCCTGGATCATCTTCCTGTCCATCTTCGGCAGCATCTACGCCGAGACCCAGTCCAGACTGGGTGTCATTGACACCATCATGGGCGCGTTGAAGGCCAAGTTCGGCAAGTTCCCCCGGGCGCTGGTGGTCTCCATCATCCTGGTGCTGGTGCTGGCCGGCTCCCTGCTGGGCGACGCCATCGCTGCCGGCACCGTGGTGGGCGTGCTGACCGTAGGCACCCTGGCCGCCATGGGACTGGCGCCGGAATACATCTGCTGCATCATCGTCATGGGCGCTTCCATGGGTTCCATCATGCCGCCCATCACCCAGGCCATGGCCCTGTCCTCCTCCCTGGTGGGCGTGGACGCGGACCCGGTGCTGCGCATGGGTTACGTCACCGTTTCCATCGTGATCATCCTGGTCTGCCTGTACGTGGTCTTCTTCTTCATCAAAAAGAACATGCGTCCCGACCGCAAGGTCCCGGGCATGTCCGGCGCGGACCGCTATGACGGAATGAAGGCCGGCCAGATCCTCAAGTCCAACTGGAAGGCCCTGATCCCGCTGATCGTGCTGATCATCATCGTGCTGCTGCGCACTGTGAAGATCGGCGGCAGCACCTTCGACCTGGGCCCTACGATCCTGAAAAACATCAAATTCGGCTCCGGCGAGGACGCGCCGACCCTGTATTCCTGGCTGGCTTCCACCACCATCCTCACCGGCCTGACCAACGGCATCGTGCTTTCGCTGCTGATCGTCACCGTCCTGGCCTGCTGCTTTAAGCGCATCCGCGGCGACGTGGGCGGCGTGATCAAGAGCGGCCTCGGCAAAGTCAAGACCACCGTTTCCATCCAGGTCTGCGCGGCCTTCATGCTGGGCTGCTTCTACGCGGGCGGGCAGATCGACGCCGTGGCCAACTTCGCCGTCGGTCTCAACTCCAACGTACTGAAGCTGGGCGGCGCTGCCGCCATGATGCTGATCGGCATGCTGACCGGTTCCCAGTCCACCGCCCAGAACGTGGTCTTCTCGTTCTTCGGCCCGGCTCTGGTCTCCACCGGCTTAAACGCCACCCATGTGGCGCTGGCTGGCGCGCACCTGGCAGCCTCCGGACAGGGCATGCCCCCGGCCGACCTGACCACCTTCGTGGTGGCGGGCATCGTGGGCGGCATGCTGGGGCGCAAAGTGGACCCGCTCAAGTCCATGATCCTGATGATCCCCATGTGCATCGGGTTCCTGGCCGTCGGCCTGCTGTTCCTGTACATCTGAGGACACGGGGACGGTTCGAATGAAAAGACCCGGGATCGATCCCCGGGTCTTTTGATGTTCAGTTATTCTAAAGAGCTTCCAGCTGTTTCAGCGCCGGCAGCGCGTTCCCCCGATAGTCGAACAGCGCCTGATTGGCCCACTCGTTGCCGCCGGGGCCCTTATCATGGAGATACTCCAGCGCCGCAGGCGTGGCCCAGCCGCTGCCTTGTACCGGGATCCAGGCAGGCTCCCACCAGATGAAGCCTTTGCACAGCTCCTCCGGGATTTCGCGGATCACCCGGGCAAGATCCCGCAGGAATTCGATCTGCCCCTGAGGCGTGCCGGGCCAGGGAAGATCTTTGCCAAGTTCGGCACCCGCGGCCAGAGGCTTCTGCTGATCAGCCGCCTTCTGTTCGATCTGTCCGGCGCGTTCGGCCAGGTGCTTTTTCTGATCACCGCCATTCTGCCCGGTCTGCACTTCCCCCGCGGCCGATCCTTCGGATCCCCAAATCATGCCGTCGGGCTCCTCTTTCAGCTGATACTCTTCATAGGTGAAAGCCATGGCGGTCTCCACGATCATCATGGGCTTATGATAACGCTTTGCCAGGTCTGTGAGGTTGGTCCGCAGGTCCTCCATCGTTCCGTGCCAGAAAGGATAGTAGCTGAGTCCGATGACGTCAAAGTCCTCTCCCCCCTGGGCAAGATATGCGTCGAACCAGT
>JAGAEH010000036.1 GCA_017613225.1 Lachnospiraceae bacterium | reverse complement strand
CCCAAGTCCGGCAAGCGCATCCTGCTGGAGAGGATCGGCTTTATCTGGAACCGGCTGAACTTTACCCGCAAGTCCACCCTGCGGAACCTGTTCCGCTTTAAGAAGCGCTTCTTCATGACGGTCTTCGGCATCGGAGGCTGCATGGCGCTGCTGCTGGTGGGCTTCGGCCTGCGGGACTCCATCGCCAAGATCGTGGACACTCAGTATCAGTCCGTGTGGACCTACGACGCGTCGCTCACGCTGAAGAAGGACTCGGATTCCGCCGCCATGCAGGCCTTCGCGGACAGCCGGCCGGAGATCGAAGGAACGGTCCGGGACTACCGGGTGGCTAAGGACGTGGAGGCCAACGGCGTCAAAAAAGAGGGCTACCTGTTCGTGCCGGAAGACAGCGTCAAGGTGGAGGAATTCCTTTCCCTGCGGAACCGCCTGGACCACAACGAGACCTACCGGCTGGAGCCCGGCTCCGCCGTGATCACGGAGAAGCTGGCGAAGATGCTGTCCCTGTCCGTGGGAGATGAGATCATCATCGCCGACAGCGAGTCGGAAAAGCATCCGGTGCGGGTCTCCGCCATCACGGAGAACTACCTGTACCATTACGTCTACATGCTGCCGGAGACCTACGAACAGCTGTACGGCGAGCCGGTGAGCTACAACGAGATCTGCTTCCGGACGGGAGAGCTGGAGGACAGCGTGCGCCAGGGGCTCTACCGGGACCTGATCGCCCAGGAGGACGTGGACAACATCTCCTTCGTGAGCGAGCTGCAGAAGACCGTGAACAACATGATGCGCAGCCTGGACCTGGTGATCTGGGTGCTGATCGCCTCCGCGGCCTTCCTGGCCTTCGTGGTGCTGTACAACCTGAACACCATCAACATCACGGAGCGCCGCAGGGAACTGGCCACCCTGAAGGTGCTGGGCTTTTACGACGGCGAGGTGGCGGGTTACGTGTACCGGGAGAACGTTCTGCTGACGGTGATCGGCATCGCGGCGGGGGTCGGCCTGGGCATCTGGCTGCACAAATTCGTGATCAATACCGCCGAGATCGACATGCTGATGTTCGGCCAGCGCATCGCGCCTTTGAGCTTCTTGTGGAGCACGATCCTCACCTTCGTGTTCTCCATCGCGGTGAACGGGATCATGTTCTTCACGCTGCGCAAGATCGACATGATCGAGTCCTTAAAGAGCGTGGAATAGCCCGGGCGAAGCTCCGGCGACGCCTCGGCCCAACCAGTGACATAGTGTTTATTTTAGCAAAGCAAACAGGCCGTTTTTGCATGGAAAGCAAAGCCGGCGCTGTTGCTTTTCTTCATGCCGTGGATTATAATCAAATCAAATACCACATTTCTGAAAGGAGTTCAGAGATTATGCATCGCGCTTACAATTTTTCTGCTGGTCCTGCCGTTCTGCCCGTAGAGGTGCTGCAGGAGGCTGCTGCCGACATGCTCGATTACAAGGGCTGCGGTATGTCTGTCATGGAGATGAGCCATCGCTCCAAAATGTTCCAGGATATCATTGACACCGCTGAAGCGGATTTCAGAAAGATCATTGGTATCCCGGATAACTACAAGGTCCTTTTCCTGCATGGCGGTGCCCATCTGGATTTCGCCATGGTTCCCATGAACTTCCAGCAGGGCGGTACCGGTGTGTACATCAATACCGGCAGCTGGACCAAGAAGGCCATCAAAGAGGCCAAGAAGTTCGGAAAAGTTTGTGTTGCGGCTTCCAGTGAAGACAAGAACTTCACCTATATCCCGGACTGCAGCGATCTGGAATTCCCGGAGGATTCCAAGTATCTCTACATCTGCGAGAACAACACCATTTTCGGTACCGAGTATCACAAGCTGCCCAACACCAAGGGCCTTCCGCTGATCTCTGACGTCTCCTCCAATTTCCTGTCCAGACCGATGAACATCAACGACTATGCCATGATCTACGGCGGCGTTCAGAAGAACATCGGCCCCGCGGGCCTGGTCATCGCGGCGATCCGTGAGGACCTGATCCCCACTGAGGAGCTTCCCACCGTTCCCACCATGCTGCAGTACAAGACCCATGTGGACGGCGGCTCCATGTACAACACCCCCAACTGCTGGTCCATCTACGTCTGCGGTCTGGTCTTCAAGTGGATCCTGGCCAACGGCGGCCTGGAAGCCATGGCCAAGAGGAACGAGGAGAAGGCGGCCCTGCTGTACAACTACCTTGACAACTCCAAGATGTTCCACGGCACCGTCGTGAAAGAGGACCGTTCCGTGATGAACGCTCCGTTCACCACCGGCGACAAGGATCTGGACGCCCAGTTCATCGCCGAGTCCAAGAAGGCCAACTTCGAGAACCTGAAGGGCCATCGCTCCGTGGGCGGCATGCGTGCCTCCATGTACAACGCCATGCCCAAGGCATGGGTGGAAGAGCTGGTCACCTTCATGGAAGACTTTGAAAAGAGGAATCTGAAATGATGAAGGTCGCATGTCTGAACAATATCGCCAAGGTCGGCACCAACCGCCTGGGCGAAGGCTATGAACTGACTACCGAGCTGGCGGATGCGGATGCCGTTCTGGTCCGCAGCGCCGACATGAAGGAACTGGATCTGCCGCAGAGCCTGCTGGCCATCGCCAGAGCAGGCGCCGGCGTCAACAACATCCCGCTGGACAAGTGCGCTGACGCGGGCATCGTGGTCTTCAACACCCCCGGCGCCAACGCCAACGGCGTGAAGGAACTGGTGCTGACCGGCATGCTGCTGGCTGCCCGTGACATCGTGGGCGGCATCAACTGGGTCAAGGCCAACACCGACGACGCCAACATCGCCAAGACGGTGGAGAAGCAGAAGAAGAACTTCGCCGGCACCGAGATCAAGGGCAAGACCCTGGGCGTGATCGGCCTGGGCGCCATCGGCGCCATGGTGGCCAAGTCCGCTCTGGATCTGGGCATGAAGGTCCTGGGCTATGACCCTTACCTGTCCGTGAAGGCTGCCTGGAGCGTAGACCCCGCCGTGAAGCTGGTCACCGATCTGGACGACATCTATGCGGTCTCCGATTACATCACCATCCACGTTCCGGCCATGGAGTCCACCAAGGGCATGATCAGCGCCGAAGCCATCGCCAAGATGAAGGACGGCGTGACTTTCCTGAACTACAGCCGCGATACGCTGGTGGATGAAGCCGCCATGGCGGAAGCCTTGAAGAGCGGCCATGTGCACCGCTACATGAGCGACTTTGCCAATCCGAAGAGCGTCGTGATGGAAGGCGCCGTGGTGACCCCTCACCTGGGAGCTTCCACCGAGGAGTCCGAGGACAACTGCGCTGTGTTGGCTGTGGATCAGATCAAGAACTACATTGAAAACGGCAACATCATCAACTCCGTGAACTTTGCCCGCATCGACATGGGCGCAGTGAAGAAGGCCCGCATTGCGGTGTTCCACGCTCCCTGCGACAAGATCGCCGGCAAGGTGGCAGGCGTCCTGGCAGACTGCGGCTTCGCGGTATCCGCTCAGGTGGACGGCATCCGCGGCAACTACGGCTACGCGCTGTACGACGTGGATCACACCGTCTGCGACGCGACTGTCGCGAAGATCATGGAAGTGGAAGGCGTTTCCAAGGTCCGCGTGATCAAATAATTGATCGGTTACGGATGAGGGGGCAGGAGAGCATCCTGCCCCCTTCTTTTATTCCGGAAACGGTCTGCCCCGTGTTTGGTATTGAAATCAACGCATCATTTTCATATAATACTGGTATGCTTACCGGAGCTGTTTATGACGGAAGATCATGAGTGAGGGTACTATGTTTTATGATACATTCCATCTGACTCCCGCCGCAAGGGAGTCTCTTGCCGCCGCCGAAGAGGCAGCGGTCTTTTTAAATCAGTCCTATGTGGGCACGGAGCATCTGCTGCTGGGCCTGATCCGCGTGGATTCCGGCACGGCGGAGGTCCTGGGCCGCCATGAAGTCGGAGAAAAGCGGGTGCTGGAGCTGGTGGACAGCCTGGTGTCCGTGGGCACGGAGGCAAAGGCCGGCAAAAAGGCGCCGGACTGGTCCCCCAAGGCCCGCACGGCGGTGGAGGCCGGCGTGCTGCAGGCGGAGCGCATGGGTATTCGGACGGCCGGTACGGAGCACATCCTGATGGGCCTGCTGTCCGAGGAGGACAGCGTGGCCATGCGGCTTTTGCGCACCATGAACGTCAACGACCAGAAACTGCTGTTCGACCTTTATCAGTCCATGGGAGAAGAGGGCATCCCCTACCTGATGGAGATGCGGGACAAGAACAGCGGCGAAGGCAATGAAAGCGGAGGCTCCCTGCTGGAGCAGTTTTCCAAGGACCTGACGGCCATGGCCGCGGCGGGCAAGCTGGATCCGGTGATCGGCCGGGACCAGGAGCTGCTGCGCATGGTCCGGACTTTGAGTCGACGCACCAAGAACAATCCCTGCCTGATTGGCGAACCCGGCGTGGGCAAGACGGCCATCGTGGAGAAGCTGGCGGCCCAGATCGCGGAGGGCACCGCCCCCGCCTCCATGTCGGGAAAGCGGCTGCTGGCCCTGGATCTGGCGGGCATGGTGGCGGGCACCAAGTACCGCGGCGAATTTGAAGAGCGCATCAAAGGGGTGGTGAACGAGGCCATCGCCGACGGCAACGTGCTGCTGTTTCTGGACGAACTGCACACGTTGATCGGTGCGGGCGGTTCCGAAGGGGGACTGGACGCGGCTAATATCTTAAAGCCTGCCCTGTCCCGGGGAGAACTGCAGGTGATCGGCGCCACTACCGTGGACGAGTATAAGAAGCACATCGAAAAGGACGCGGCCCTGGAGCGGCGCTTCCAGCAGATCATGGTGGAGGAGCCCACGGAGGAGGAGACCGAGGAGATCCTCTTCGGCCTGCGGGAAAAGTACGAGGCCCATCATCATCTGAAGATCTCGGACGAAGCCATAGAGGCCGCCGCGACCCTGTCGGCCCGGTACATCAGCGACCGCTTTCTGCCGGACAAGGCCATCGACCTGATGGACGAAGCCGCCAGCAAGGTCCAGCTGGGGGACGGCGCGGGGGATAAAAAGCTGGCCGCGCTGAACGAAGAAAAGGCGGACCTGGCGGAACAGAAGGAATTTGCCTTAAGGAACAATGACTTCGCGGAAGCAAAGGCCCTGATGGAGGAAGAGCGGAAGCTGGAGGAAAAGATCGCCCGCCGCAAAAAGGCCATGGGCGGCGCCTCGGCCGTGGTGACGGAGGCGGACATCGCCGCAGTGGTGGCGGACTGGACCCGCATCCCGGTCTCCCGTCTGACCCAGAGCGAGTCCGGCAGGCTGCGCCGTCTGGAGGCGGAGCTGCACAAGCGGCTCATCGGCCAGGAGGACGCCGTGAAGGCGGTGTCCATGGCGGTGCGCCGGGGCAGGGTAGGCCTGAAGGATCCCAAGCGGCCCATCGGCTCCTTCCTGTTCTTGGGTCCCACCGGCGTGGGCAAGACGGAGCTGGCCAAGGCTTTGGCGGAGGCTCTGTTTGGCAAGGAGGAAGCCATGATCCGGGTGGACATGTCCGAATACATGGAGCAGCATTCCGTCTCCAAGCTGATCGGCTCGCCCCCCGGCTACGTGGGCTACGAAGAGGGAGGCCAGTTCTCCGACCGGGTGCGGCGCAACCCCTACAGCGTGATCCTCTTTGACGAGATCGAAAAGGCCCATCCGGACATCTTCCAGGTGCTGCTGCAGATCCTGGACGACGGCCACATCACCGATGCCCAGGGCAGAAAGGTGAACTTCAAGAACACCATCATCATCATGACATCCAATGCCGGCGCGCAGCGCATCGTGGAGCCCAAAAAGCTGGGCTTTTCCGCCGGGGAGGACCCGAAGGCGGACTACGAGGCCATGAAGAGCGGCGTGATGGAAGAGGTGAAGCGCATTTTCCGGCCGGAGTTTTTGAACCGCATCGACGAGATCCAGGTCTTCCGCTCCCTGACCAACGAGGACTTGAAGAAGATACTGGACAACCAGCTGAGGGATCTGTCCCGCAGGCTGGAGGCCTCCATGGAGATCGATCTGAAGGTCACGGCCAAGGCAAAGGAACTGATCCTGAAGAAGGGCTACGACCCGAAGTACGGCGCCCGTCCCTTAAAGCGGGCGATCCAGACCATGGTGGAGGATCCTCTGTCCATGGAAGTGCTGGACGGCAGACTGAAGGCCGGCGATACGGCCCGGGTCGGCGCGAAGGACGGCAAGCTCACGTTTGAGGCCATCTAAATAGTGAATGATCTTGTGAAAGCGGATACTTTTCATCTGAGGGGAAAAGTATCCGCTTTTTCCCTTGTTTTGAGGTCAGAGGACTGGCAGAGAAAAGGCGCTGGCAGATACTTTTGAGAAAACATGCCAAAGTATCTGCTCCTTCCCCTCATTTTGAGGTCGGAGAGCGGGCAGAGAAAAGGCGCCGGCAGATGCTTTTGAGAAAACATGCCAAAGTATCTGCTCCTTCCCCTCATTTTGAGGTCGGAGGGCGGGCAGAGAAAAGGCGCCGACAGATACTTTTTGAAAATACGGGTCAAAGTATCTGCTCCTTCCCCTCATTTTGAGGTCGGAGGGCGGGCAGAGAAAAGGCAACAGCAGATACTTTTTGAAAATACGGGCCAAAGTATCTGCTGTTTTTCTTTCATTTCAGGCTGGGAAAGTATAAAAAAGGGGAACATCAGCAGATACTTTGTGGTAGAATAAACGAAAGTATCTGCTATGAGCATATGAAAGTCGGAGCGGAACTGTTCCTAAAACTGGCTGAAGCAGATACTTTACCCGGCAGTGGCAAAAAGTATCTGCTGACTGGGAGACGGAACGCGTGGGAGGTGCCTTTTTTGACGGAGAAGAGCCGGAAGGCACTCTTGTAAAGCAGAAGCCTTAGGAGCGGATACCGAGAAAAGCATGAGGCGGGACTCGAAGAAGCATGAAGCGGGATCCGAAAAAGCAAGAAGCGGGGCTCGAAGAAGCATGAAGCGGAGCCCTGAGGACCGGATACCGGAAAAAGCATGAAAGGAAGAGCGGAACATGTTCCCACAGCTGCACAGCGGAGAACTCTATGACCCGGGCGAACCGGAGCTCGCGGCATACCAGACACAGTGTCTGGAACTTTTGTATGACTATAACGCCACCCGCCCCTCCGAGGGCGAAAAGCGGGCGGCACTGTTAAAGCAGATGCTGGCCGAATGCGGCGAGGGGGTCTACATCGAACCGCCCTTCCATTCCAACTTCGGCGGACGGCACTGCCACTTCGGGGAGCGGGTGTACGCCAATTTCAACCTGACCTGCGTGGACGACACCCACATCTACGTGGGGGACAGGACCATGATCGGCCCGAACGTGACCATCGCCACGGCGGCGCATCCCCTGGGCGCGGCGGAACGGGCCAAAAACCTGCAGTACAATAAGCCGGTGCGCATCGGGAAGGACTGCTGGATCGGCGCCGGCGTGATCATCCTGCCCGGGGTGACCATAGGCGACGGCACCACCATCGGCGCGGGCAGCATTGTGACGAAGGACATCCCCGCCAATGTGGTGGCTTTCGGAAACCCCTGCCGCGTGATACGGGAACTGTAAAAAGGAGATGAAAAGATGAAGATCACAAAAGAGCCTTTCGGCACATTGAAAGACGGAACAGCCGTCACCCGCTATACCATGGAGAACGAGCACGGCATGAAAGTGAGCGTACTGGACTACGGCGCCACGGTGCAGAGCATCCTGGTACCCAACGAGCAGGGCGGTTTTACGGACGTGGCCCTGGGCTATGACGACGCGGCGGGCTATGAGGCGGGCAGCAGCTTTCTGGGCGCTTTCGTGGGACGCTACGCCAACCGGCTCAAAGGCGCGGCCTTCGAACTGAATGGCAGGACCTATCAGCTGGAAAAAAACGACGGGAACAACCACCTGCACGGCACCTTCTGCCGCACCTTCTTTGACGTGACGGAACTGGAGGATGGCCTGCTGTTCACCCATACTATCCCGGACGGAGAGGAAGGCTATCCCGGCACGCTGACCGTCAAGGCTTACTATCGTATGCCT
>JAGAEH010000035.1 GCA_017613225.1 Lachnospiraceae bacterium | reverse complement strand
CGTTTCCCAGGCTCCACATGGTGACGCAGGGGTGCAGTCTGTCCCTCGTGTACAGCCGCTCCGCCCGGTCCAGGTAATGGGCGGTCCAGGCAGGGTCGTTGCTGATGATGTCAAAATCCGGCGGCAGTTTGGCATAGAAGGTGCCGTGGGTCTCCAGATCCGCCTCGTCCACCACGTACAGCCCCATTTCGTCGCAGAGCTCCAGCAGAAACGGATCCGGCGGATAGTGGCTGGTGCGGATCGTGTCCATGTTGAAAGCCTTGCAGATCACCACGTCCCGCTCGATCTGCCCCGGGGTCATGACGTAACCCTCCTTAGGGCCGGTATCGTGATGATTCACGCCGTGAAACTTCACTTTTCTTCCGTTGATGGTAAAGACGCTGCCTTCGACGCGGATGGTCCGAAAGCCCACCCGCAGGCGGATGCAGCTGACACCGTTCTCGATGAACAGATCGTAGAGCGCCGGTTCCTCCGCGTTCCACTCCTTCACGGGCAGGTTTTTGAAGATGACCTGCGCCTGTGCCGGCTGTGTTTCCGTGTCCTGCGCCGTGTCCTCCGCCGTCCCGCGCCGCAGCGCAGCTGTCAGCGTCTCCTCCAGGCCGTTTCCGGCCAGGGTAAGGGTCAGAGGCGCGCCTTCCTCCGCATCGGGATAGAATTCACAGCGGACGGCGGCGTCATAGGTGCCGTCCGCGTTTTTCATTGTTTTGACGTCGACGTCCCAAAGGTCGTTTTTATCCGAGATCCGCAGCAGCACGTCCCGGAAGATGCCGTTGTTCCGGAACATGTCCTGGCACTCCAGATAACTGCCCGTGCACCAGCGGCGCACCACCGCCAGCAGTTCGTTCTCGCCTTCTTTCAGATAAGCGGTCAGGTCGAACTCCGCCGTGTTGTGGCTGCCCTCGGAATACCCCACGAAACTGCCGTTGCAGTAGAGGTCCAGGCAGGAGGCCACCCCCAGGAAGGAGATCTCGAAGCGCTTCTGCCGCTCCTCTTTCGCCACCGTGATCTTTTTGCGGTATACTCCCGCAAAGTTGTACTCGTTCTCGGGCGTGACGCGGACTTCCTTTACCTCTCCGTTCTCCCGGGTCCAGTAGTACACCTCCCCCACCGGCTCCTCCTGCGGAATGCGGGGCGGGTCGAAGGGGAACTGATAGCGGTCGTTCAGGTAGAAAGGCCTGTCGATGCCGTGAAACTGCCAGCAGCCCGGCACCGGCATGGTCGAAAACGTGACCTCGTCCGTGTCCAGCACCTCCGGCAGCTCCGCCGGTCTGGCAAAAAACAGAAAGTCCCAGTCCCCGTTCAGGCAGCGCACCTTCGGCGAAGCGTACCGCTTCTGCTTCGGGTCCGGCGCCAGGGCGGACTCCCTGTCCGGATAGGGGATAAAGTAGCTCCGGGCCGGCAGCCGGTTCACCGCCAGCACGTCAAAGCTGCAGTAATTGGTCTTGTTGATATGATATCTCATCGGTCTCCTTTCGCCTTCGGATCCCTGTTTCACTCTGTTCTGACGGTCCGCGGTCCCTTGCCGGATCCTGGCCGTGCGCCGGCCTTACCGGATCCCGGCCAGATCCTTTACGACCTCTCCTGCCAGGACCAGGCCGCACACCGCTGGAACGAAGGCCACGCTGCCGGGCAGATCCCTGCGGCCGGGGGGCGCCTCCTCCTGTGATGCTTCCGCCATCGGCTTCCGGGGCGGCTCGTCGGACCAGACCACCTTCAGGTGCTCGATCCCCCGCTTTTTCAGTTCCTTGCGCATCACCCGGGCCAGAGGGCAGATGCTGGTCTGCGAGATGTCCGACACCCTGAACCGGCTGGGATCCAGCTTGTTTCCCGCGCCCATGGCGCTGATCACCGGTACGCCGGCCTTCATGGCCCGTTCGATGATGGCCAGCTTCGCCGTCACCGTGTCCACCGCGTCCACCACGTAATCATATTCTTCAAAGGGAAACTCATCTGCATTGTCCGGCAGGAAAAAGCAGCTGCGCACATTCACCCGCGCCTGCGGATCGATGGAGCGGATGCGCTCCGCCATCACCTCCGCCTTGGGGCGGCCCACCGTCTCCATGGTGGCAATGATCTGCCGGTTCAGGTTGGTGAGGCTGACGGTGTCGCTGTCCACCAATTCAAAGGCTCCGATGCCGCTGCGCGCCAGCGCTTCGCAGACGTAGCCGCCCACGCCCCCGATGCCGAAGACGGCCACCCTGGCGCGGCGCAGCCGCTCCATGGCGTCTTTTCCAAGCAGCAATTCTGTTCTGGCAAACTGGTCCATCGTTATCCTTCCTTCCTGGTTCTATCTGTATTATACCACGGCCTCGCGTCAAAAAAACCTCTTTTCTCCAAGGGGCAAAAGAGGTTTTCCATTCGTATGATGCTTTTTCCGGTCCGGACCTAGATCCGCGCCGCCTCGTCGATGACCATCTGGATCTTCACGTCCCGGTAGGCGTTGATCTCCAGCCGCCCCACGAACAGGCAGCCGCTGCCCGCCTCTTCCATCAGGGCGGAGGCCTCCTCCAGATGGCCCCACCAGACGGCGGAGACTTCGTGGAAGTCCCGGGACCACCGGTCCATCACAAAACGGGCATGGACAGGGACGCCGTCCCTGCTCTTCATGGGATAGAGGCGCGGGTTCTCGCATTTGAGCGCGATCCGCATGGATTCAAAGCCGGGGCCGAAGGGTATCAGGATCCGGGCGGCCTCCGTCAGCTCGTCTACAGTCTTTACGCTGAGTTCTTCCGGCGTGAAGGTGAAGTCCGCCGGCCGCAGAGGCTTGCCTTTCAGCGGGACGTCCTCTCCGGCGTCTGCCGCTTTCACCAGCCCTTCCGCGTCTGCCTCCAATGCCTTCCGCAGCCGCCCGATGTCCTCTTCCGCCACCGACAGCCCTGCCGCCATGGGATGGCCGCCTGCCTGGACGAAATCGTTGTGGGAAGCCATGGCCGCGAACAGGTCGAAGCCCTCCACGGAGCGGGCCGAGCCCTTATAGCGTCCGGTATCCCCGCCCATGGGCGAGAGCACCGCCGCCGGCACCTTGTAGCGCTCCACCAGGTGGGACGCCGTCAGCCCGTTGATGCCCTCCCTGAAGCGCGGGTCCGCCAGCAGGATGAAGGGCAGGTCTCCCGCCCCCATCTCCTCCGCCAGGCGGAAGGCCAGGGCATCGTCCTCCAGGCACATGGCCCGGCGTTCCTCGTTCAGCGCCATCAGCGCTTCGATGGCCTTTCTGCAGTCCTCTTCCCTGCCCTCCTGAAAGTGCAGGAAGACTTCCAGCGCGCTGTCGGCGCGGCCGGTCACGCGGCCGCTGGCATTCACCATGGGGCCGTATTTATAGCCCACGGACTCGTCATTCACAGCGCCGCGGCGCATGCCGCAGACTTCGTGCAGCAGGCCCCAGACGCCGCTGCCCTCCCGGATCAGTTCCAGTCCCCGCCGCGCCGCAAAGTGATTGGCGGCCGTCATGGGCACCGCGTCCGTGATGGAGGCAAAACCGGAATAGGCGTACAGCCCCTCCAGGAATCCTCTGTTCTCATCTGCCGCTCCCAGCGTTTCATACAGTTCCGTCACCACCCTGCGGGCCAGTTCCGCCCCGCAGAAATCCTCGCTCTTTACGCCGTCGGCCGCGTCCTTCTCCCGCTGGGCAAAGCTCTTTTCGTCCGCCACGGGGCAGTCCGGGGGAAGCTCCTCCGTCTGTCCGTGATGGTCCGTCACCAGCACCCGCACGCCCCGCCCGTTGGCGTAACGGACAGCCGCCGCGGCACTGATGCCGTTGTCGCAGGTCACCACCGTCCGGGTGCCCGGATATTTTGCCAGCAGTTTTTCCATGCTGGCGGGAGTGATGGTATAGCCGTCCTCAAAACGGTCGTTGATGAACCAGTGCACCCGGCCGGGCAGCAGCTTGTCCAGACCGGAAAAGAGGATGAAGGCGGCCATCACGCCGTCGGCGTCGTAGTCGCCGTAGACGGTGATCTCCTGTTCTTCTTTCACGGCCAGCGCCAGCTCTTCCAGCAGTTCCGCGCCCCGGCACATGTCCCGCACCTTCCGCAGATCCGCCTCCTCAAAGGACAGGAAGCGCACCATCTCCTCCGGGCTTTCAAAGCCCCGTTTCTTCATGTATTCCCGCACATAGGGATTCAGATCATCTATCTTCATGGCAGAACTCCATTCATTTTCTGGCATTATCTTACACGCATTTTCCTGCCCCTGTCAATGTATCTGCGGCTTGACAGGGGGCGCTTCCTGTGGTAAAACTAAGGCAGAATATATCGAACATTTGTTCGATGCATGAAACAGCCGCGTTCACGGGAAAGGAGGCAGTATGACGGAAAAACGATACGTTGCCATCGATCTAAAGTCCTTCTATGCCTCCGTGGAATGTGCCGAGCGGAAGCTGGACCCTTTGGACACCAACCTGGTGGTGGCGGACGAGAGCCGCACGGACAAGACCATCTGCCTGGCGGTCTCCCCCTCCTTAAAGGCCCACGGCATCTCCGGCCGGGCCAGGCTGTTCGAGGCCAAGCAGCGCATCCGGGAGGTCAACGCGGAGCGTCTGAAAAAGGCTCCCGGCCGGCGTTTTGCCGGCAAGTCCCGGTTTGCCTCGGAACTGGCAAAGGACCCGTCCCTGGAGCTGGACTTCATCGTTGCGCCGCCCCGGATGGCCCACTACATGGACTACAGCCGCCGGATCTTCGAGATCTACCTGCGGCACGTCTCGCCGGAGGACATCCTGGTCTACTCCATCGACGAAGTCTTCATCGACGTCACCGGCTACCTGGACAGGGACCTGTCCGCTGCCCACGCCTTCGCCATGATGCTGATCCGGGAAGTGTTGAAGGAGACCGGCATCACCGCCACCGCGGGCATCGGCACCAACATGTATCTGGCCAAGATCGCCATGGACATCGAAGCCAAGCGCATGCCGGCGGACGCGGACGGCGTCCGGATCGCGGAACTGAACGAGAATACTTACCGGGAGCGGCTCTGGTCCCACCGGCCCATCACGGACTTCTGGCGGGTGGGCCGGGGCATCGCCCGCCGGCTGGAAAAGATGGGGCTCTACACCATGGGGGACGTAGCCCGCTGTTCCATCGGCAGCCCCGGCAGCTTTTACAACGAGAACCTTCTCTATAAGGAGTTCGGCGTCAACGCGGAGCTTCTGATCGACCACGCCTGGGGCTGGGAGCCTACGGAGATCGCCGACTGCAAGGCCTACGTGCCGGAATCCAAGAGCCTCAGCACCGGCCAGGTGCTGCCCACGCCCTACACCGCCGAAAAGGGCCGGCTGGTGGTCAGCGAGATGGCGGACCAGCTCTCCCTGGACCTGGTGCGCAAGGGCTTCGTCACGGACCAGCTCACCCTGGACGTGATCTACGACATCGAAAATCTGAACGATCCCGTGCGGGCCCTCACCTACGTCAGGGAGGCCACCCGGGACTTTTACGGCCGGCGCATGCCCAAACCCGCCCACGGCTCCGTCAATCTGGAGGGCTTCACCTCCTCCACGCGGCGCATCATCGGCGCTGTCACCGGCCTGTACGACCGCATCGTGCAGCCGGAGCTCTCCGTGCGGCGCTTTTACGTGGCCGCGGTGCATCTGCTGCCGGAGGACAAAGTGTCCGCGGCGCCCCCTGCCCCGGAACAGCTGGACCTCTTTACGGACTACGAGGCAAGGGAACGGGAGCAGGCGAAGACCAAGGCGGAGGAGGACCGGGAAAAGCGCATCCAGCACACTCTGATCGAGCTGCAGGAGCGCTTCGGAAAGAACGCCGTGGTAAAGGGCATGAACCTGGAGGAAGGCGCCACCGCCATGGCGCGGAACCGGATGATCGGCGGCCATCAGGCGGACGTGGAGAAGAAGGACGGGCCGGAGGACAGGAAGACGCCCCGGAAGAAGCGCTCCGGGCCGGAGGACAAAAAGCAGGAAAAGGAAAAATGAAAGATCCCGCCGTCGACAGCAGAATATTGTACGCGGACATTCTGGACTGCCCGCATCCCGTCTCCCGCAGCCACCGGCCCATGTCCCGGTTAAACCGGGCTGCCCAGTTTTCGCCCTTCGCGGCGCTGACCGGCTACGATGACCTGATCCGGGAGTCCGCCCGCTACACCGCGGACCGGGAAGACGCGGATGAGGACCGCAAAAACGACCTGGACCACAAGCTCTTCCTGCTGCTTGCGGCCGCCGGCACACGGCCCGAAGTGACCGTCACCTGGTTCAAGCCGGATGAAAAAAAGGAGGGCGGCGAAGTCCGCACCTTTTCCGGCCGCTTCCTGGGCTACAAGGACCACGACCGGCTGCTTCTGTTCGAGGGCGGCCCGGCCCTTTCCCCGGAGGACATCCTGGCCATGGAGAGTCCTCTCTTCGACCGCGCCTTTCTGGGAAGCATCTTCTGATCCTTTCCGAAAGGGCTTGCATGCCCTTTCTTTTTTCGCTATCATCATCCTGTCGGACCGAGTTCACGGTCTTCGTTTCCTGCCTTTCTCCGATCCATTCGGAGGTCTTCATGATCATAACCGCATTTTTCGATGACCGCATCGAGACCCTTACCCTGCCGCAGAAACCGGCCGGGCATTACGTGCTGGGCGCTTTGCCCGCGGCCTTCATAGACGGCCGGGACGGGTGCTGGCTGCTGACTCCCGCCGGCGGGCTCACAGTCTCCCCGACCCAGGAAGCTCTGGATCCCGGCACTTCGGCAGTCACACTGTCCTGCCCAGGCTCCTATCTTCTGCAAAAGAACGGCAGCGATCCGCGGCAGCCGGGAAGCAGCAGCTCCGTTCCACAGCGATCCGGCGGCAGTCTTATCCTGCTGCTGACGGAGCCTGCCGATCCGGAGCGGGG
>JAGAEH010000034.1 GCA_017613225.1 Lachnospiraceae bacterium | reverse complement strand
TTGCGGGTGATGTAGTCCGAAACTTTCTTCACAAAGCCGTCGTTCTGCAGCGCGCTGCGGGACACGTTCAGAGGCAGGTCGGGACAGTCGATGACGCCCTTTAGGAGCATCAAAAACTCCGGGATCACTTCCTTGATGTTGTCCGCGATGAACACCCGGTTGTTGTAAAGCTTGATCACGCCCTCGATGCTCTCGTACTCGTTGTTGATGCGGGGGAAGTACAGGATGCCCTTCAGATTGAAGGGATAGTCCATGTTCAGGTGGATCCAGAACAGGGGCTCCTTGAAGTCCATGAAGACCTTGCGGTAGAAGTCCTTGTACTCCTCTTCCGTGCAGTCCTTCGGCGCCTTGGTCCACAGGGGCGTGGTGTCGCTGATGGACTTGGGCTCCGGTTTCTTTTCGGCGTCTTCCGCCTCTTTTGCGCCATCTTCAGCGCCCTCTTCGGCCGCCTCTGCCTTCGCCGCGGCGATCTGCACTTCGTCCCACTGCTTTTCCGTATACAGGAAGATCTCGTAGGGCATGAAGGAGCAGTACTTGGCGATGACGCTCCGGGCCTGGTATTCCTTCGCGAAATCCGCCGCGTCCTCGTTCAGATACAGCGTTACGGCCGTGCCCACCTCGGTGCGGTCTCCGTCTCTCATGAAAAACTCCGTGCCCCCGTCGCACTCCCAGTGCACCGGAACGGCGTCTTTTTTGTAGGAAAGGGAATCGATGGTCACCCGGTCCGCCACCATGAAGGCGGAATAAAAGCCCAGGCCGAAGTGGCCGATGATCTGGTCTTCGTTCGTCTTGTCCTTATATTGCTCCAAAAAGGCGCTGGCGCCTGAAAACGCGATCTGATTGATGTACTCGTCCACTTCCTCCGCGGTCATGCCGATGCCGTTGTCGATGAACTGCATGGTATGGGCCTCGTCGTCCACGATCACGATCACCGCGTCCTTTTTGCCCTCCGGCCGTTCCGCTTCGCCGATGCCGTAAAGCTTGTTCAGCTTGGTCAGGGCGTCACAGCCGTTGGAGATCAGCTCGCGGATGAAGATATCGCGGTCCGAGTATAACCATTTCTTGATAATGGGGAAAATGTTTTCGCTGTTGATGGAAAGATTTCCCGTCTTTTCTGACATAAAAATCACCTCCGTAGACTTAAAAACTGCATCATTAGATAATATATCTTCAGAAGATAAATGTCAAATCGACAAATCCTTATAAATTTATTTGACTAACATGCTTTTTTGTGCTATCTTACGTGGGTACCGGGTAAGGCATATGTCATGGCTAACCGGACAACAGTAACCGCTGGAGGTAGAAATGAAAGGAACAGTTAAGTGGTTTAACAACCAGAAAGGTTATGGTTTCATCACCGGTCCCGATGGAAACGACATTTTCGTGCATTACACCGGGCTGAACATGGAAGGCTTCAAGACGCTGGACGAAGGCCAGGAGGTCGAATTCGACGTCGTAGAAGGCACCAAGGGCCCGCAGGCCACCAACGTAACAAAATTATAATCCGAACTTGGTCTAGTTTTCGATAGAGAAGATGTAATTTGTTCAAGCAAAAGCTGCGCCGGATGACGCAGCTTTTGTTTTATCTTTTGATCACATTTTTTACTATATTTCTATAATACAAAAGCGAAAAAACATGTCAGATCCGGTATGTGAAATGGGGACGGTGCTCTTTTCATCACTCCAGGAGCAGCCGGCCCATCTCCCGCAGGCTCACGCCCTTCTCCCTGGCCAGCCTGGCCAGGTCCTCGTACTCCGCCTTCTCCCTGCTGACGCCGTGTCCGGAGGACTTTTTCACCCGGACGGCGCCGAGAGGCGTTAACCGCTCTTCTTCCGAGCGCTGCAGCACCGCGCGGTCAAGGCTCTGATACCGCACGCCGATGGTGCTGGTGAGCTTAAACAGCAGTTCCGTAAGCTCGGCGCGCTTTTCCTCCCTGCACAGAACGCTGATCATCACGCCGGGGCGGGATTTCTTCATGCCGATGGCCTGGGTCCAGACGTCCAGCGCGCCGGCTTCCAACAGCTGTTCCAGGGCAAAGCCGATCTCTTCGCCGGTCATGTCGTCCACATTGCAGGCCAGCTCCGTCACCCGGTCCGCCGACGAGTCGTCCTCGCCCAGCATGGCCCGGACGCAGTTGGCCGCGGGGAAATCCTTCTGGCCCATGCCGTAGCCCACCGCGGAGGCGCGCATCACCGGCATCCCGCCGAATTCCGACACAAAGTGCTTCAGCAGCGCGGCGCCCGTGGGCGTGCACAGCTCACCCTCGATGCGGCCGCCGTAGATCGGCACGTCTTTCAGAATGTATGCCGTGGCCGGAGCGGGCACCGGCAGGATCCCGTGGGCACAGCGGACTTTGCCGCAGCCCACGTGGACGGGGGACGCCGCGATACGGTCCGGCGCCAGCTTTCTGATCAGCAGACAGGTCATCACGATGTCCGCCACCGCGTCCATGGTCCCCACTTCGTGGAAGTGGATCTGCTCCACCGGCACGCCGTGAGCCTGGCTCTCTGCCTCCGCGATCAGCCCGTAGACCGCCATCACGTCCTTCTTCACGGCTTCCGGCAGGTCCAGATGCCCCGTCACGATATGCTCAATGTCGTGCATGCCGCTGTGGTGATGATGGCCATGCCCGTGATGATGGTGCCCGTGCTCTTCCTCATGTTCATGCTCATGCTCGTGCTCATGATGATGGTGGAAGTGCCCGTGCTCGTGCTCTTCGTCGTGTTCATGCTCGTGCTCGTGGTCATGATCATGATGGTGGTGGTGCTCATGATGGTCGTGACTGTGCTCTTCTTCTCCGTGCACCGTCACGCGCATGTGGGTGCCGCGGATCCCGCACTTTTCCGCAGGCTCCGCCTCCACATGCACGCCCGGGATCCCCAGCGCGTTGACCTCTTCCACAAAAGCCCCGCGCTCTTCCTCGGGCAAGAGCTCCAGCAGAGCGGCGCTCAGCATGTCTCCCGCGGCGCCCATGCCACAGTCCAGATAAAGGACTCTCATCTATTACTCTCTTTCTGTTCTGTCACTTAGAACTTCTGATCCAGGGTCTCTTCCGGAAGCTCAGCCGCTTCTTCCAGCAGCTCCGCAGAGGGAACCTCCTCCGGCAGTACGTCTTCCATCACGTCATCCAGCTTTTCCGCCGCGTCGGAGACGCTTTGGACCTCCGCTGCAGGAGCCTCCTCCCTGGGGGCGCCGGCGGCCTTCATCCAGGGATAGATGATGGGCGAAGAGGGCGTCTGGGTGGGCTTGGAAAAGCTCACGGGAGGAATGGCGCCGGTCTTGTGGGCCTGGGCGTCAACAGGGGGAAGCGTCCCCATGCTCTGCTGGACGGGCTCCACCTTCGGGATATAGCCGGTATTCTGCGGCGCGTCCACCTTCGGGATGTAGCCGGTGTTCTGCATCGCGTCCACTTTCGGGATATAACCGGTGTTCTGCGCCGCGTCCACCTTCGGGATGTAGCCGGTGTTCTGCATCGCGTCCAACTTAGGAATATAGCCCGTGTTCTGCATCTGAGGCCTCTGGCCGTACCCCTGTTGGTAATTCGGCTGCTGATACTGGGGCTGTCTGGCGCCCTGCTGGCCATACTGAGGCCGCTGCATGCCGGGCTGCTGTCCGTACTGCTGCGCGCCGGTCCTCTGCTCATAGGCGGGCTGTTCCTGCTCGGGCTGTACCGCCGGCTGCTCTTCCGCCTGTTTCTTGAAATTCTTTCCGCAGGCGCTGCCCAGGGAAAGGACCATCAAAAACAGACCCGGAATAAAGGCGAAATTGGCGATGGTGCCGGCCGCGTAGTTGAACTGGGAGAGGGCCGCCAGCGAATAGACACCGCTCTCCGCGGCCTTCTGCTGCAGCCAGACGTTCAGGAAAGGCTTGCCCACCGCGTAAAAGCCGATCAGCAGAATGGACATGATGATCGTCATCGCGATGGTCCCGCCGCGCCCCGGTCTGTTGAGCAGCACGATCAGCCAGATCAGAGCCAGCAGCAGCACAAAGCCCACCTCGATGATCAGCATCCAGGGGGTGAACTCCGCCTGCATGTACTCCTCCGTGGACTGCACCAGCGTCATCAGCTCGTTTTTGAATGCCAGCCAGCCCACCAGAACGAAGGCCATGGTCAGCACGATAAGAATAAAGGCGATCACGTGGAGCACCTTTGCCGTTTTTGTACTCATGATAAATCTCCTTCCCTTTATTAAAAACGGGGAGGCTTGCCTCCCCGTCATTCCTTACTCCGCCGGGCTGAAGTTGTCTTTGTCAACTCCGCACAGTTCGCAGACGAAATCCTCGGGGAGATCTTCCCACTTGGTGCCCTGCTCGTCCTCATCATAGATCCAACCGCAGACATTGCATACGTACTTCATGTTACACTCCTTTCAGCTCGTTTCCGGTGCCGTGCCGCACAGGCGGCCATTTGTTTTATTGTATATCCTCGCCGCGCATATTTCAATCAAAAAAGAGAAATGTCAGAAAAACAGGACGGTAAAACCGGGCAGGTCTCCCCGCCCGGTCTTCCGTTTCGCTGCTTCTTGTTTTGGAACCGGTCCTTACTCGTCCACGCCCACCATCACGGACGTCGCCTTGATCACGGCGTAGGCTTCCTTGCCCACTGCCAGCTCCAGCTCGCGGATCGCGTTCATGGAGATGGTGGCGCTCACGACGTTGCCGCCGCCGATGTCGATCTTGACGATCCCGTTCACGGCACCTTCATCGATGGCTACGATGGTGCCCTTCAACTGATTCCTTGCACTGAGTTTCATACAATGCCTCCGTTTCATAGAATTACAATTATCATTCCACAAAACGTCCGTTTTGTCAATTGTTACATAACGGCATTGGCCAGGCCAGTCATCCGCTCCTAGAATAACGACAGCTGCTCAAAATCCCGCTGCGCCAGCACTTCCGGCGGCTTGACAGCCAGCAGATCCGCCGCCGCGCTGTCGTCCCGCAGCCAGGCATCCATCTGCTCCGCATCGAAGATCAGGGGCATGCGGTCGTGCACCGGCGCCATGGAGGCATTGGCTCCCGTGGTCAGCACCGTAAAACGGCGGCCGTCCTCAAAGTCCTTGAAGAGCCCCGCCATGAAGATCAGCGGACGGTCCGGCACCGTAAAGCCCACCTTGTTCTTCGCCGCGTCCCACTCGTAAAAGCGGTGGGCCGGAATGATGCAGCGCCTGCGGGCGAAGCTGTCCGCGAAACTGTACTTCTGCGCCGCCGTCTCCGACCGCGCGTTGATGAGCAGGCCCTTCCCCTTCGGCGACAGGAAGCCCCAGCGCATGGGCCTGGCGCAGAGCCTGTCCCGCTCCAGCAGCAGGACGGAGGCCTTGTCCGAAGGGCGCACTTCTCCCGTGATCAGTTCCACTTCCCGCTCCCAGGGATCCAGCAGGCCGCGGATCTCCTCCGCGCCTCCGTGATAGACAAAATATCTGCAGCACATGGTCTTTCCTTTTCTGTCTCAATGATCAATGCCGGTCTGCTGTTTATTCCCGGCTTCTCCGGCCAGCTTTGTCAGCGCGTCCCCGGTCACCCGGTATTCCGTCCAGTCCTCCAGGGGCCGGGCCCCCAGGGACAGATAAAAATCGATGCTGGGCTGATTCCAGTCCAGGCAGCTCCACTCCAGCCGTCCGCAGCCGCGTTCCACCGTGATCTGCGCAAGAGTGGCGATCAGCGCCTTGCCATGGCCTCTTCCCCGGTATTCCGGCAGCACGAACAGGTCCTCCAGATAGATGCCCGCCCGGCCCAGGAAGGTGGAAAAGTTATGGAAGAACAGGGCAAAGCCCACTTCCTTTCCATCCTCCAGCGCGAAGATCACTTCCGCCTTCTTCTTTTCGAAGATCCACTCCCGCAGCAGTTCCTCCGTGGCCACGACCTGGTCTTCCATCTTTTCATATTCCGCCAGCGCGCGGATAAAGCTTAAGATCAGCGCGCAGTCTTTTTCAGCCGCAAAACGGTAGTTCATGTTGATGCTCCTTTTCTGCTTCTTTTATAGCATTCCGGGGGCGCCAGGGTCAATTCCCCTTATTTGCAGCTGCAGTTGTTCGCGGCGCAGCCCTTGGTATTGCGGAGGACCATCCGGTTCAGTTCTTCCAGGGTGTTCCCATGGACAGGGGAATAGATCCCGTTTTCACTCATCCGTCCCTCACGGGGAAAAGCCTGGTTCAGCTTTTCGTTGTAGGCCTCAGTACTGAGATCCGAGCTTTTGGCGGTCAGGATGCCTTCGCTGCCGGAGATATCAAAGAGATACCAGATCCAGTCCGCGTTTTCGATGGTCCAGAGCTGGAGCGCCGATTCGCTGGCCGTTTCGATGGACACATAGGTCCCCGGCTCAATGAAATTACTCAGATCCAGGCTGCAGACCGCGCCGTCCTGTTTCATGAACGTCAGTTCCTTCCAGTTGCCTCCCTCGCCGCTTTCCGCGCAGATGAGCATGAGCCTGTCGGAGTCCGTGGTGCTGAAAGCGTTTGTGCTGTGGCAATAGATCTTGTACTCCGTACCGTTGTTTCCGCTGGCGGAAAGATGCATGGCTTTGGAAATGTAGGAGGCGTCCAGCCGCAGGTAGCTACTTTTCCCGGTCCAGTCAAGGTCCTGCGCCTCGCCGAGGGCGTTCCGCTCCTCGATCAGCTCGTTGTAGCGCTTGCCGTGAGCCAGCGTATCCTGCGCCGTTTCGGCAGCGATCATGGCGTCGTACTCTTCCTGCAGCAGCGGATCGTAATAGGCATCCAGCTGGCTTCTAAGCTCCTTCTGAGCCTCTCTGATCTCGGACTTGCTGGCCGTCCGGGACTCGCTGGCCGCCTTTTCCTCCTGCAGCATCTTCGAAAGATCCACGCCGTCCTCTTTCGCTTCCTTCTCTATCTGGCGGCCGATCTCCTCCATGGCCTGCTGTTCCTTACTTCCGCAGCCCGTCAGAAGGGACAGGCTCATGACAATAACAAAAAACAGTGTGATCATTCTCTTCATAGTGTCTTCTCCTTATTCTTTGATGGCCGTAGTCATCTTTTGTTCTTACACTATGCAGACGAGATCACACTGCGTCAGGATTTAAAAGATTCTGTTTTTTGAAAAAGTTTTTGGATGATCCGGCGGATCAATAAGAAGTCTGCAGATCCTCCCAGATCTCGTGATACTCCAGCACCGCGTTCACGGGGATCCACTCGTGCCAAAACTCATGCATCGTCATGGTCCCGGTCTGTTTGCCGTCAACGATCACCCGGAAATCATTGGTCCCGTCGATGGGATCCAGGAAGACCGTCTGCTTCAGGGCCGTACCGCCGGGCGGAAGTTCAAAAACGTAGGTCGGGTTATGCCCGCTGTTGCCGCTGGTGCACCAGAGCGTTCCGTTTTCCGAAACATACACCTGCTCCAGCCGGTAGAGACTCTCCCGCACGTTCCAGAACAGCGGAACGGCCTGCGCTCCGTCAAAAGTGAAGACTTCAAAGACCAGGCAGCCCCTCTCCTTTTCAAGCTCCGGAAATGCGTAGGCTGCCAGGATCAGTTCCGGAGTCCCGTCCTCGTTGACGTCGCGCACGGCGTACTGGAACTCATTGGAGAGATTGGCTTCCGTACCGTTGAAATAGCCTTTGTACCGCGGCAGAATGGACTGTTCGAGATTGGATCCACCCTGCAGGTCTTTTCTGCAGATCTCCAGCACCTCCTGATAGGCCTCCCCCCAGGATAAAGCCTCGGTGGATCCTTCCATCGTCTCCGGCTCCGTCGGCAGGGTGGGCATGGGCGGCGTCTCCGGGACCGGCGGTACGGTGGGACGAGGCGCCTCCGTGGGCTGCTCCGGTACGGTGGGCTGCTGCTCGGTAGGCGCCGGCAGCGTCTCAGCCGACTTGGAGCTTGCGGGCTGTGTGACCACTGTATCCGGGCCATTTCCGCCGGAATTGCGGAAATGATGGACCGCTGCCACAGTACCGCCCGCCACCACAGCGACTGCCGCCACCGCGGCGATGATCTTCATAGCCAGAGCCTTGCCCGCCCCGTACACGGCAGTCTTCACCGCAGCGCCTGCGGCGGTGTGGGTCGCTGCAGCCGCCATTTGAGCCGCGGATGCGGCCTGAGCGGCCTGTGCTCCGCCTGTCGCAGCCTCCGCCGCGCTTGTAGCTGCCTGAGCAGCCTCTGCCGCCTGTCCCGCCATCTCCGCCGCGCTTCCCGCGGCCGCCGCCTGGCCGGAACTCCTCGCCAGAACGTTCTGCAGAATGGTCTGGGAA
>JAGAEH010000003.1 GCA_017613225.1 Lachnospiraceae bacterium | reverse complement strand
GACCGTCCCTGTGTGTTCCCCGCTGTCTTCCGCTTTACTGTTCGGGATTCAGGGCCGCCCTTCTGATGCTGAACTGATACAGGACGAGGGACAGCCACAGGCGGTAGATCACGTCCCCCATGTCCAGGTTGCATCCGATGATCTCCTCGATCTTCTGCAGGCGGTAGTTCATGGTGTTGCGGTGGACGTGCAGCTGTTTGGAAGCGGTCAGCACGTTCTGGGATTTCAGGTAGACCCGCAGCGTCTCCAGATAGTCGGTGTCATGCTGGCGGTCATAGGCCAGCAGCCTGGCAAACTCCGGAGAATAGAGCTCCTCCGCCGTAAAGCCCATGCTCATGCGGGAGAGCATGTGATACTGCGCCAGCTCGTCGTAGTAGAAAAAGCTCTCCCCCGGCTTCAGGTCCTGCCCGAAATTCAGCAGGTCGGACACCGCCTCGAACTGGCTGGGAAAATCGATGATGTCATGGAAGCAGGTGGAGATGGCTACCTCCAGTTTATAATAGCGCACAAAAGGTTCCAGCTGGCTTAGGGTGGCCTCGATCTGGTCCGTCTCCAGCAGCATGCCCAGCCTGTTGCGAAGGGAGATGATGTTCACCCCCGGGAACAGCATGGTCAGGTGCTTTTTCATGCTCAGGGCGATGCGGTCCTCGTCCTGCAGGGCCTTGCGGTCCCGGAAGTCCATGACCAGCAGGCGGTAGCTGTCGCTCTCTGCCCAGTTGAAGCACCGGGCCCGGTTCCAGAACTCTACGCTGTCGGAGATCTGGTTGCTCATCAGCTCCATCAGCAGGTTCTCCTGGAAGCCGTAGGGCAGGGAAGTGCGCTGTTTCTCCAGCTCCAGCGTGACCATTCGGGAGATCACGTCCATGATCTCGCAGTCGCTCTCGGTGAACGCGTCCTTCGCGCGCACAGCCACCAGCCAGCCGAAGTAGACGCCGTTGATGACCAGCTTGGAGACGATGCGGTCCCGCTTGTTGGGATAGGAGGAAGTGCGGATGAAGGCCGTATCGCTCTGGGCGATGATCGGGAGATAGTTCCCGTAGTCGTATTTGTCGTAAAGCTCCTCCGTGACGAAGCCGTAGGTGGTGATGGACTGGACCAGGTCGTCGTCGGTCATGGCGGCCAGCTGGTCCTTGTCGGACCAGAACATGACTTTCGTGGAGTTGTCCGAGCAGAAGATGGGAGCGGAAAGCTCCTCGGCGCCGATCTTTAAGAGCTGCTCCACCGAGTCGTCCGTCAGAAGGCTGTGGCTCAGTTTGATGGTGGCGGCGTCCAGGCGCTGGGATTTGTTCAGCCGGTATTTGGCAAACTGCAGTATGGTCATCAGGTCGTATTCGGCCTGCAGCATGATCCAGTTGCCCACGGAAGGGCGGTAGTGCTCCAGACCCTGCCGGTCGGGCAGCAGGATGTAGAGCCCCTGGGGATGGCTGCCCGCGTTGATGAATTCGGAAAGACGCAGGACGAAGGCGGTGCCCGTATTATCCTCCAGACCGGGGTAGATCTGCAGCATCACGTCGTTGACCGCCTGTTCGGGGTCCCGCAGGGACTGATCCGATGCGGCATAGCCGCCGGATGACAGGGAACTGCATAAAGATTGAAATGACAGCATAAGTATTCTCCTCCGATTGACAATAATATAGCAATCTCAACGTCGAAAATCAAGCTATTTTTGTGCAAACTGCACAAAGAAAGAAAACGAAATCAAGCAAAAGAACAAGGAAAATTGAAGAAGCCCGCTCTATAATTTATTTTAATTTAATAGGTTTATAAGCCTTTTGTCAGTTTTGACTTAATTAAAAAAGGAGGACGCCATGGCAGAGCTTTATTTGAAAAACGCGAATGTGGTGGATGTACGCAGCAAGACGATCAGGGAAGGTCAATGCCTGCTCGTGAAAGATGGCAAATATGCCGAATGCGCGGAGATCCCCGCGGACGCGCAGGTCATTGACTGTAACGGTAAGTATGTATCGCCCGGCCTGATCGACGCCCACGTGCATCTGGTGTGGGACGGCAGATCCCCCGATCCGATGACCGACACCGTCGTGGACGGCGATTTCGTCAGCTTTGCCAGAGGCGTGGAGAACGCCCTGCTCACCTTAAAGGCAGGCGTCACCTATACCCGCGACGTGGGCAGCTGTCATGACACCGCCTTCCCGCTGGCGGAATCCATCAACCGGGGCATCGTGCCCGGCTGCCGGATCATCCCCTGCGGCGGCGCCATCCAGGGCTCCTACGGCCACTGCCCCATGATCGGCACCATCTGCGATACGGAGGCGGAGCTGATCGCCAAGATCAAGCAGCTGAAGGCCATGTACGTGAAGCATAAGATCGCCGGCCCTCACTGGATCAAGATCATGGCCAGCGGCGGCGCGGCAGGCCTGGAGGACGTGGGCCCCTGCATGTACAGCCCGAAGGAACTGGAGACCATCGCCTACGAAGCCCACCGCCTGAACATGAAGGTCGCGGCCCATGCCCTGTCCTTCGACGCCATCAGCAAGTGCGTGGAAGCCGGCATCGATACCATCGAGCACGGCGCGGAGATGACTCCCGAGATCCTGCAGCACATGAAGGATCACGGCCAGACCTGGGTCCCCACGCTGGGAGTTTACAAGATGCTGGCGGAGAGCCGCGGCGTGGTGGCGGACATCATCGTGGACAAGTCCGAGATCGTCACCATCAAGCAGAAGGCCTCCTTCGCCCAGGCCATGGAGATGGGCACCAACATCATCATGGGATCCGACGCGGGTTCCGCCAACTTCGGTCCTCATCCCTCCGGCCTGATCGAGATGCTGGCCATGGAGGACTATGGAATGCCGAAGGACGAGGTGCTCTGGCGCGCCACCGTCCATTCCGCCGAGACCCTGGGCATCAAGAACTACGGCGCCATCGAACCGGGCTTCACCGCGGACTTCGTCATCCTGAACATGAACCCTCTTACCGAGGGCGTGGCAGCCTACATGAACGGCCTGGAGCAGGTCTTCAAGGGCGGCGAACCGGTTTGAGGCACACGAAAAACTGAATAGAAAAACAAAAGATTTTCAACCAGCCCGCCGCAGTTCTTGTCCGTTGCTGTGACGGCCGCCGGTTAAAATAAGAAGAGAGAGGAGAATAGTATGCACGAACTACAACAAAGACCGGGTATGCTGGCTATTGTTATCATCTACCTGGTAGGCCTTGCCTGTCTTGGCTTTTACATGTTCAACAAGCAGAAGAAGCTGGAAGCTCAGGGCAACGGCACTAAGGAATTCTTCCTGGCCGGCGGCTCCCTTGGCAAACTTGTCGCTTTGGGCACCATGCTGGCTACCTACACCGGTAACGGCACCGTTGCCGGCGGCGGCAACAGCTTAACTTACAACTATGGTATCTGGCCGGGTATCTGCTTCAGTATCCCTCCGCTGCTTGCCTTCACCTTCCTGGGCATCATTGCCCCGAAGATCCGTTCGAGCGGATGCGTGACCTGCGCACAGCTGATCGAGAAGAAGTTCGGCAGCGGCGCCCGCCTGTTCGCCGGTATCGTCCTGATGCTGTCCATGATCTCCATCGTGTCCTATCAGTTCAAGGGCCTGGCTAACATCCTGTGGGCAACGGTCGGCGTTCCGGTCTGGGTCGGCAACATCATCGGCTGCTTACTGATCACCTTCCTGGCATTCGGCGGCGGCCTTCGTACCGTTGCTGCGACGGACGCCATGTCCGCCTTCCTGATGGTCTTCGGTCTGATCATCGGTATCCCGATCCTGTTCAACGCTGTTGGCGGCTTCGGCGCCATGGTCGACATCGCGAAGCAGACCCATCCCGGCGAGCTGGATTTCTTCGGCACCACCGGCAGCTTCTGGGTATGGCTGGGCGGCTATGTCCCGCTGTTCTTCCTGACCATCGGTGACCAGAACTACTATCAGAGAATCAACTCCGCCAAGGACCTTAAGACTGCCCGCTTCAGTCTGTTCGGCACCGGCCTTGCTGCTCTGCTGATCAACACCATCGTCGCGTTCTACGCCTTCACCGCCAAGCAGTGGTTCGGTGATAACATCAGCGCTTCTCAGGCTCTGATCTCCACCGCTACCCTGATGCCCACCATCCTCGGCGGTATCGTGCTGGCTGCTGCCGGCGCCTTCGCCGTGACCACCGGTGACTCCTACCTGCTGTCCGGCGCTGCGAACTTCACGCTGGATATCTACAAGCATAAGATCAATCCGGAAGCTGATGAGGCGAAGCAGATGAAGGTCACCCGTATCTTCATCCTTTGCGCAGGTGTGTTCGCCTTTGGTATCCTTCAGCTGTTCCCTTCGGTACTTGCCATTCAGTACTGGGCATATACGATATCAGCCGCAGGCATGACACCCGCCATCTTGGGCGCTCTTCTTTGGAAGAAGTCGACCAAGTGGGGCGGTATCATCTCCATGGTCGTCGGTACGCTCATCACCATCAGCTGGGAGTGGTCGCTGTACAAGCAGACCGGTATCCAGACCGTATTCGTGGCTCTGCCCGCAGCTCTGATCGCTCTGATCGTGGTCTCTCTGCTTACCCAGAAGAGCAATCAGGAAGTTGCCTGATCGTGATCGCATAACACTTTAAAACTTCCCGCACTGTCGATGACGGACCGGCAGTGCGGGTTCTCAAAATCAGGGGGAATAAAATGAAATATACCAAAATCATTTGCGGAAAACTGTATGACGGCATCCATAACGAACTCTTTACCGACATGGAGATCCTGGTAGAGGACAAGCTCATCAAAGAGATCGGCAAAAAGGTTGCCTGCCCCGAAGGGACGGAAGTGATCGACTTATCACATCTGACCGTCACCCCCGGCATGATCGACGCCCATGTGCACATCCCGTTCTTTGACTGGCACGATGTCTACATGGACACCATCTACAATTCCGACGGATACCGCGCCCTGGCCGGTTATCACTGCGCGGAGAGAGCCCTGCACGCGGGCTTTACCACCATCCGTTCCATCGGCTGGTTCAAAGAATCCTATGAGCTCGACGTTAAGCGCGCCATCAACGAAGGTTACCTTCCCGGCGCCAGAATGGTCGTAGCACCTCACCTGCTGGGCACCACCGGCAGCCACGGCGATCTGACACAGAGCGTTCGTTCTAATCCGGACCTGATGGACTGGATGGAGCATGTACAATATAAAGGCACCGGCGACGGCCCGGAATTCTTCCGCGCTGCCGTCCGCCGCGACAAGAAGATGGGCGCCGACTTTATCAAGATCATGGCCACCGGCGGCTATGCGACGCCCAATGACGATCCGGAAGATATCCAGATGAGCGACGCCGAGCTGAAGGCCATCTTCGACACCGCCAAGGAAGTGCACATTCCTGTCACCGCTCATGTGTATGGCCCGGTACTGATGCAGAAGCTGGTGAATTTCGGTATCGACGGCATGGAGCACGGCTCCATGATGGACAAGGAGACCGCGGCCATGATCGAGAACGCGGGCTGCTATCTGGTCCCCACCTTCTGCCCTTATCAGGACTGCATCGAGAACGATGAAGAGACCATGCTGAAGAAGGCGAAACCTTTCCACGACAAGCTGCACTTTTATCAGGAGAGAATGATCGAAGGCAGACGCATCATCCTGGAGAGCAAGATCAAGCTCGGCTACGGCACGGACTTCGTCACAATCCACAACAACTATGAGAACGGCTGGGAATACTGCGCATGGATCCGCAGCATGAAGATGTACTTCAACGACGTGGATCCGTTCCGCGCTCTGAAGGCAGCCACCAAGACGAATTCCGAGATCTGCGGCGTCGACAAGATCACCGGTACGTTAGAACCCGGCAAGATGGCCGACATCACCGGCTGGAAG
>JAGAEH010000033.1 GCA_017613225.1 Lachnospiraceae bacterium | reverse complement strand
GATTTCGACGGCACCATCATGGATACGAACACGATCATTCTCAAGTCGTGGAAGCATACGTTCAACACGGTCCTCGGCCGCGACCCGGTGCACGAGGAGATCGTCGCGACGTTCGGGGAACCCCTGGAAGTGACCATGGGCAAGCTGTTCCCGGATCGCGACACCCACGAGATGGTCGAGACGTACCGCAACTACCAGCGGCACATCTACCGGGACGACATCACGATGTTCCCGGGCATGAAGGAGACGATCCTCGAACTGCAGAAGAGGGGATATAAAGTCGCGATCGTCACGAGCCGGCTGTGGTACTCCACGCGGACAGGTCTGTATAAATTCGATATCGCGGATTGTTTCGACGCAGTCGTTTCCGCGGAGGACACGACGATCCACAAACCCGATCCCACGCCCTGCCTGCTATGCCTCGAGAAGCTGGGCATCGGTCCGGAAGAGGCGCTGATGGTCGGCGACAGCAAGTTCGACATCCTGTGCGCGCGCAACGCGGGGGTCGCGTCCTGCCTGGTCTCCTGGAGCATTTCCGTAGGGGACGAGCTGCGCGAAGAGCTGGCGCCCGAGTACTACATCACGGAGGCGTCCCAGCTGCTGGATATCGTGGAAAACGCTTGATTTTTCGTAACGCGCGTGGTAATATAATCCGTGCGTACGCTGATGTGGCTCAGTCGGTAGAGCAGCTGATTCGTAATCAGCAGGTCGCCGGTTCAAGTCCGGCCATCAGCTCCAGCAAAAAACAGACGTCCGAAAGGGCGTCTGTTTTGTTTTATTGCAAATGGTTTGAGAGCAGTTGATTACGAATCAGCAGGTCGTTTCAGAAGATGCGGCAGGGCGATGGAAAAGAGGATCAGGATGAGTCCGAGCACACTAAGAAGGGTCATGCGCTCGTGCAGGAAAACGATGCCGATCAGGCTAGCAACCGCCGGATTGATCGCGCAGAACAAGCCTGCGCGCTTCACGGACACCTTCGATTGCGCGACAGGCTGCAGCGTAAATCCAAAGCCCGTGCAGATGACGGCTAGGATAGCTAGGAACAGCCATTGCCGGCCGCCTTGCGGAAGGGAAAAGCCGCCTTTTCCCAGGGCTGCGATCAAGGAAAGGGTGCCCATGGTGCCTACCTGTATGATGCCGATCGCCAACGGGTCCGGGGCGTCCTTTGCCAGTTTGCCGGTGACGAGGATGGCGCAGGCGTAGAAAAAGGCAGCCAGAAGCCCGAATGTGACCCCGCCGGACAGACTTCCTTTTGAAGCAGCCAGGCAGAAAACTCCTGCCATGGCGATCAGTGCGCTCAGCAGTTCTGTCTTTCCCATCAAGCGGCGCAGCAAAACAGCTTCCAGCACGGGCACGAGAATAATGGAGCAGTTTTCCAGCAGCGAAACGAGCGAGGTCTCCGCCTGTTTGAGCGCAGTCATCTCGCAGGACATTACCAGGAAGAACAGCGTTCCGATCAGAAGGCCGGAAAAGGCCTCTTTTTTTGTGATCTTCGCCATCCGCTTGTGAAACAGAAGAGCCAGCAGGAAAAACGCCAGCAGGAAGCGAATTGCCAGCAGATTGAAGGTGCCCAGGCTCTGCAGCAGCAATTTGCTGAACACAAACGACGTCGCCCGCAGGGATATGACGCCCGCAAGGAGAAATTCATAAGGGTTTGCGTTGTTTGCGGATTCACGTTGTTCCATTTCTTGCATTTCCCTTTTGGATCAGCGCCCCATCAGTTTCTTGCAATACTCCATAAACGCCTCGATGGAAGCCAGCAGCAGCGTGTTCGTCTCGTACATGGCGTAGACTGTCATGAAAATCTCTTCGCCCTTCCAAGGCAACTGAATGATGCTTCCTTCTTTTACATGCTTGTCTTCGTCACTCCAGGGCATAAAGGAGAGGGTCAGTCCCTTCGCAATCTCTCCGCGCACCAGGTCGCCGCTGTCCATGAACAGATTCTCACCGATGTTGGCACCGGCTTCCTTCAGCACGTCTCGTATGATGGGCTGTTCGATGTACTGCCGCCGGGGGAAAAGGAAACTTTCTCCCTTTAAGTCTTCCGGATAAATCGCTTTTTTCGCTGCCAGCCGGTGCTTCGGCGATCCGATCAGCTGCAGCGGCATACGGTATAAGGGGACCGCTGTGATATAGGAACTCGCAGGTGGCGCAAAGTCCTGGTAGACGATGAGGTCTGTCGTCTTATCTAAGAGCTGCTGCTGCGCAGCGGCTAAAGATCCGATGCGGACTGTCAGGTTTACGTCCGGGTTCTCAGAAGTAAAGTTCTTGTAGACTCGCGACATCTGCCTGGCGACGGTCTCAGAGGTGACCAGCTGCATATTACCGGTCACTTCCCTGGAAACGTTCATGGCTGCGTATGCTTCATCGTACAGATCCACCATACGCCTGGCGTATGGAAGAAAGGCTTTCCCCTTGTCCGTCAGGAAGGACCTCCTTCCTTTGCTGTTCACCAGTTCCACATGCAATTCATCTTCTAAGGCGCTGATGTGGGCTACCAGGGTGGAAACGCTGTAATTCAGACTTTGGGAAGCCTTATTGTAGGATTCATCTTTGGCAAACGCCAACAGGGTCCTGAGCTGTTTGATATCCATTTCGTCCTCCGCCGTAAACACAGGCATATTCTTACATTATGTAGTATGCCATAAAACCACCTGCTTTGTTTTCGGTTTTTTCGAAAACCCTTTCGTCTTTTTCGGTGATCACGCGAAAGACTTTTGCCATACAGTATAGGCGTAAACCGGAACACTCATTATTTCACCTCCAAGGAAATAAGGACGAATAAGGAGAAAATCATGGATAAGAAGACATTCGACGAAAGCTACAGACCCAGATTGGAAAGACTGGCAAGCACCAACATCGCAGACGCGCTCGATTCTCTGGGCATGAACAAATTCGCCTACGGGATCAATCCCATGAACAAGGAAGCGAAGAAGATCATCGGCCGGGCCGTGACCGTCAAGATCACTGCAGCCGGTATGACCAAATCCAAGAAGCATATGTGCATCACCTCCGTGGCGGAATCCGAACCCGGCGACGTGATCGTCATCGACAACGGAGGCCGCCTGGATACCAATTGCTGGGGCGGCATCCTCACCGCCGGCGCCAAGCTGGCAGGCGTTTCCGGCGTGGTCATCGACGGCGTCTGCCGGGATGTGGACGAATATGATGAAAACGACTTTCCCGTCTACGCCAGAGGCAGGGTCGTCGCAACTGCCAGAGGCCGTCTGATCGAAGAAGGAACGAACGTAATGATCCAGTTCCAGGGCGTGCAGGTAAGGCCCGGAGACATCGTGGTGGCGGATGCCAGCGGCGTGGTCTTCATTCCCATCGAAATCGTAGACGAGACCATCACGAAGGCCGAACAGCTTCTGGAAAAAGAAGAAGCCATGATCGCTGATATGAAAGCCGGCATGGGAATTCTGGAAGTCGATCAGAAGTACAACTACGAGAGAATGCTGCAGAAATAGGAGGGGAGCCATGAACGCGAAGGACTTTTTAGGAATTCCCACAGGCAATATCTGCGACAGCAACGGGTTGAAAGGAAGCATGGACGCTGCGATCATGCCTATGGATCTGCACATGGAGATGGCAGGCATCGCGATGACTGTCAAGTGTCCGCCGGAGGATAACCTCACACTCCATAAGGCCATCGCTTTGGCTAAACCGGGTACCGTGTTGGTGGTGGACTGCGACGGTTACACCGGCTGCGGTATCTTCGGCGAATTGTTTGCCACCTCCTGCAAGGCGAGAGGTATTGCAGGCATCGTGATCGACGGCGCCTGCCGTGATAAGGTCGATCTGATTGAAATGAATTTTCCGACCTTTGCCCGCGGCGTCAATCCCAACGGCAGCCGGAAGGAAGTGCTTGGCGCCATCGATGAACCCATCTGCTGCGGCGGGGTCACCGTAAACGCGGGAGATATCATCATCGGCGACGCGGACGGCGTCGTGGTGATCGCCAAAGAAAAGGCAGAAGAGGTGCTCAAAAAAGCGCAGGCCAAGAAACAGAAGGAAAGCGAATTAAAGCCGCTGCTGGCCCAGGGAAAAACCACTGTGGAACTGCTGGGCTTTGCGAAGAAGTGCGGAATGGAGGAATAAAAGAATGGATAAGAAGATTTTTGACGAATTCAAGAAGCTGGATACTCCCTGTGTATCTGATGCCATGGACAGGCTCGGCATTCCCGGTGGCCTTCTGGGTATAGAACCTGTGGCAAAGGGGACGGGCAAGGTGATCTGCGGGCCCGCATTTACAGTAAAGTACATCCCCGTAGGACAGGTGAAGGGCAATGTGGGCGACTTCCTGGACGATGTGCCGGAAGGCTACGTCGTGGTCATCGACAATGCCGGCAGAAAGCACTGCACCGTTTGGGGCGACATCATGAGCACCTACGCTCAGATGAAGGGCGTGGAAGGTACACTGATCGACGGCGTCTGCAGAGATGTAAAGGTGGTGCACGAACTGGATTATCCCATCTACACCAAGGGCTGCTATATGTGCACGGGCAAGGACAGGGTGCAGATCGAGTCGGTCAATCAGCCGGTCAGCATCTGCGACATCCAGGTCTGCCAGGATGACCTCATTATGTGTGATGATAATGGCGCCATGTGCATCCCCGCAGCAAGAGCGGAAGAAGTCCTGAAAGTCGCCAAGGAGATCGAGGCGAAGGAGCAAGGCATCCTGAAGGCACTGGCGGCCGGCAGTACTCTCGGTGAAGCCAGAAAAGCCTCCGGCTACCATCACCTGCAGACGAGAGAAGAATAATAAGCTTCTCTGCTGTATAATAACGTATTGTTCCCCTTCGGTTAATTAAGGAGAAACCAAATGGAAACGAAAAAGAGCGAAAAGTTTTACCTGGGCACGTTCGGGGCGGTCCTGCCGTTCCTCGCCTTCGTCGCCTGTATCATCTATCTCTGCATCCAGCACAAAGCCGGTTCCGCCACCTGCGGTGCAGCCGCTTTCGTGGGATATATCGTGGCTTTCTTCACCATGAAGGATAAAGCCCGCTTCAAGGAACTGACCCTGAAAGGTTTCGGCTCCAACATGCTGGCAGCCATGCTGATCGCCTTCCTGCTGGCAGGCGTCATCGCGAAGATGATGGCCTTGTCCGGCCTTACTAACAGCCTGGTATGGGTCGCCATGCGACTCGGGCTGAACGCCAGATTCTTCCCGCTGCTGATCTTCATCACTGCTGCCATCATCTCATCGGCGACCGGAACGTCTGCTGGCACCATGTCCACCGTTTCCCCGGTGCTGCTGCCGATGGCCATCGCCATGGGTTGCCATCCTGCCTTAAGCGTAGGCTCCGTGATCGCAGGATCCATGTTCGGTGACAACCTTGCTCCGGTCTCCGACACTACCATAGCCTCCGCAGTCTCTCAGGAGACCAGTGTTACCAACGTGGTGCGTACCCGTTTTAAATACTGCATCATAGCCGGTCTGATCTCCGCGGTTTTGTATATCTATTTTGGCATGACCACTACCCAGGCAGTGGATGCCTCCGCTATCGCTATGGACGCTAATCCGGCAGCCCTCTCTCTGCTGGTTGTCCCCATTCTGGTCGTTATTCTGATGCTCCGGCAGAAGGGTCTGGTCTTCTCTATGACCCTGGGCATCGTAGTCGGCCTGGCTCTCTGTCTGGTGTTCGGACTCATCCCCGCATCTGAGATCCTCACCGGCTCCGGTGTGATCGCAGGCGGTTTCTCCGGCATGATGGGCATCTTCCCCTTCTTCTACTTCATCTATTCCATGATCGAATTCATGCATGAGGGCGGCGTGATCGAAGCGTTCCAGGCCAAGGTCGAAGCCTTCGCAACGACCCCGACCAAGGCGGATATCTCCGCAGGTCTCCTGGCGACCCTGGGCAGCGTGATGATTTCCTCTCCGACAGTCACCATCATCACATTCGGCCCCATCGTGCGCAACATCCTGAAGAAGTTCAACATCGACCGCACCCGCGGCGCTAACATCATGGACGGCATCGCCTGCGCCTTCGGCGGTATCCTGCCCTATGCGGCTACCTTCCTGGTTGGCGTGACCCAGGCAGAACTCACCGGGGTCATCGACGCGACGAAGTACACTTCCTTCAGTTACATTCCATACGTATTCCACTGCTGGGCACTGCTGGCGGTCTTCTGGATCTCCATCTTTACCGGCTGGGGACGCAAGATCGAGGATCCTGCCCATGCAGCCGAAGGTTACGATGTGGTGGATACTCTGTAAGAGGTGGGCGAGACCATGTTGAGCAAACGAATCAGAAATATTACTCCGTCCGCGACCGCAGGTATGATCGGAAAAGTCGCTGCGCTGCGAGCGGAAGGGGTTGAGATCATCGGCTTCAACGCCGGGGAACCGGACTTTCCGACGCCTCGCAAGGTAGTGGATGCCTGCAAGAAGGCGCTGGAAGAAGGAAAGACAAAATACACACCATTCAACGGACTTGGCCTTGCGAAAGAGGCTGTCTGCTGCAAGCTGAAAAAAGATAATGGGCTGGATTACGAACCTTCTCAGATCGTCATCAGCACCGGCGCCAAGCAGGCCCTTACCAATGCGATCTTCGCGATCTGCGACGAAGGGGATGAAGTGATCATCCCAACCCCATGCTACGTCAGTTATGTGGAGGTCATCAAGCTCACAGGAGCAAATGCAACGCTGGTGGAAAGCAACGAAGATTTCTCCCTGAATACTGAAAGAATCGCTGCGGCAGTCACACCGAAGACGAAGGCCATCCTCATCAATACGCCCAACAATCCCACCGGTGCGGTCTATACAGAAGCCGAACTGAAAGCGTTGGGTGAAGTTGCGGAGAAAAACGGGCTCTACGTGATCGCGGACGAAGTTTATGAAAAACTGGTCTATGGAGAGGCAAAGCATGTGAGCATCGCAGCACTGTCGCCCTGGCTTTACGAACACACCGTGACGGTAAACGGGCTGTCCAAG
>JAGAEH010000032.1 GCA_017613225.1 Lachnospiraceae bacterium | reverse complement strand
CCTTTCGGTCCGAGGATCTTACCTAAACGTCCGACAACGCCCATCATATCCGGGGTTGCAACGACCACATCATATTCAAACCAGTTCTCGTTCTGGATCTTCGGGATCAGTTCCTCAGCGCCGACATAGTCAGCACCAGCGGCCTGAGCCTCATCTGCCTTCAGGTTCTTTGCGAACACCAGGACCTTGACGGTCTTGCCGGTGCCGGCAGGGAGAACGACTGCGCCGCGGATCTGCTGATCGGCATGACGGCCGTCGCAGCCGGTGCGCACGTGCAGCTCAACGGTCTCATCGAACTTCGCACGGGCAGTCTCTTTGACTTTTGCGATCGCATCGGGAAGATCGTACAGCGTCATACGATCGACTTTCTTTGCGACTTCCTTGTAATTCTTACCTCTCTTCATCTTCCGTCCTCCTTAGTCCTCTACCACGATACCCATGCTTCTGGCGGTACCGGCGATCATGCTGGTGGCGGTCTCGATGTTGGCGGCATTCAGGTCGGGCATCTTGAGCTCAGCGATCTTTCTGACCTCTTCGCGCTTGATGGTGGCGACTTTGGTGCGGTTCGGAACACCGGAACCGGACTGGATCTTGCAGGCCTTCTTTAACAGAACGGCCGCGGGCGGGGTCTTGGTGATGAAGCTGAAGCTTCTGTCAGCGTAGACCGTGATGACGACAGGGATGATGAGATCGCCCTGATCAGCAGTCCTGGCGTTGAATTCCTTGGTGAACTGGACGATGTTCACGCCGTGCTGACCGAGAGCGGGTCCTACAGGCGGGGCGGGTGTAGCCTTACCTGCAGGGATCTGCAGTTTGATATAACCTGTTACCTTTTTTGCCATGATGGCTCCTCCTTTTTGCTCGGTCACGAAGACCGGTTATGGTAAATGGAGCGAGGCGCTCCTCCCATATTCTTGTTGTTTTAATTACATCTTTTTGACGCTGTCCAGGCTGAGTTCCACGGGGGTCTCCCGTCCGAACATGTCCACCGCGATGGTCAGCGTCTGCTTGTTCTCGTTGATGCTCCTGATGGCGCCGATGGTGCCTTCCCATACGCCGCTGATGACCAGGACGCTGTCGCCCACGGCATAGTCCAGCATGAGGTCGCTGTCGTGGATGCCCATGTTGGCCATCTCCTCATCGGTGAGGGGAACGGCCTTGCTGCCCGGCCCCACGAAACCGGTCACGCCGCGGGTGTTGCGGACGATGTACCAGGTGTCGTCGTTCATGACCATGTTGACCAGGACGTAGCCGGGGAACATCTTCTTCTGGGTGGCCTTGCGGACGCCGTTCTTGACTTCAACCACGTCCTGTACGGGCACTGCGACTTCCAGGATCACATCCTGAAGCTTTCTGTTCTCGATCGTTTTTTCAAGGTCCGCCTTCACCTTGTTCTCGTAACCGGAATAGGTGTGAACGACATACCAGTTCGCATCTGCCATGCTAGCGTTCCTTTCCCCGATTACAGGATCAGGCCCAGCCCGGCCTTGACGACAAGATCGACTAGGGCGATGAATCCGCCCAGGATCACGGAGATGATCACGACGGCGATGGTCTGCCTGGTGACTTTCTTCTTGTCCGGCCAGATGATCTTTTTAAACTCTGCCTTGACCTGCTTGAACCAGGACGGCTTGGAGGCTTCGTTCTTGTTATTGTCTGCCATAGTCGGGTCCCCTCTGTGTTACCTGGTCTCTCTGTGGGTGGTATGCTTCTTGCAGAAACGGCAATACTTCTTGGTCTCCAGCCTTTCCGGATGGTTCTTCTTTTCCTTCATCATATTGTAGTTTCTCTGCTTGCACTCGGTGCAGGCCAGGGTGATCTTTACACGCATTTTTATGGTCCTCCGTTGTAAAATAGTCTTGTTCTCCGTGCTTGCTGCAGGCCATTCGCGGCTTTAAAAAGCCGCTCATGTCCTACGCGCGTCAGATGCTGTTTTGTGCAAGCACAAACAGCGCCTTCCGCGCTGGTTGCACAAAAAAAAGACCCGATCCTTGCGACGGTTTCAATAACATATCATACTTAACGGCTGGCGTCAACCGGATTTTTTAGAAAAAAAGACGATTTTCCGAACTTTCCGCCCGGATGAAAAACTGCTTGCATTTCCGGCGCATTTATGTAAGATGTGGCTCATGATGAATATAACAGAAGCAGCAGAAGAATACAAGAACGCGCTGAAGCTTGGACAGCGTTCCTATAAGAAAAGGAAGGCCGCCGGCCTGGATCCCTATCCCGCCGTGCTGGATGACATCCTGGAGGATCCGTCCAAACTCATGAGCCAGGACATCCCCCTGACGGAGATCCCCGCGGAGCGGATCAGGGGCGTGCGGTCCGCAGGCAGGACCTCGGCCTTTTCGGCGGATTTTCTGCCTTTGCTGGAGCCGGACACGGAGTTCGCCGCCAAGTGGATCCGCCTCTGCGCGGACCACCTGTCCGACACCGGGATCCGGGACCCCATCGTGTGTTTCGAATACCTGGGGGATTTTTACGTCCAGGAGGGCAACAAGCGCGTCAGCGTGCTGAGATATTTCGGCGCGCCGAAGATCCCCGCCCTGGTCACAAGACTCATCCCGCCGGATGACGGAAGCCCCCGGATCGGCGCCTACCATGAATTCCTGGATTTCCACAGACAGTCCGGGCTGTACGAACCACAGTTCACGAAGCCGGGCTGTTACGCGAAGCTGCTGAAGCATCTGGGCAAAAAGCCCGGCGAGTCCTGGACCCAGGAGGAAGTCCGCCGCTTCAGCACCGGCTATGCCAATTTCAGGAACGCCCTCTCTTCCCTCCAGGGGGAGGAGCCGGAGGTCGTTCCGGAAGAAGCACTGCTCAAGTGGCTGGAGGTCTATGCTTTCCCGCAGCTGGGAGAGATGACCGCCGCCGAACTGAAAAAGAGCGTCGAAGCCCTCCGGGGCGAGCTGACGAAAGCTCCGCCAGCGAACGTGTCCGAGCTTCCCGCCGCTGAAAAAAAGAGCCTGATCGGCTCCATCATCAGCCCCGCGAAAAGCAGCCTGAACGTGGCCTTCGTCCATCAGAGCGACCCGGAGAACAGCCTGTGGACCCAGGCCCATGACAGCGGTCAGAAGTACTTCGCCTCCCTCCTGAAGGACCAGGTGAAGGCAAAGAGCTATTATCACGCCGATGATCCGCAGACCGCGGAGGAACTGGTGGAACAGGCCGCGGAGGACGGGGCGGAGGTGGTCTTCACCACGACGCCTTCCCTGCTGCAGCCCACGCTGAAGGCCGCGGTAAAATATCCCAAGGTCCGCTTCATCAACTGCTCTCCCGACAGTCCCTACCCCAGCGTCAGCGGCTACTATGTGCGGGCCTTTGAGGGGAAGTTCATCACCGGAGCCATCGCCGGCGCCATGTCAAAGAGCGGACGGATCGGCTACATCGCCTCCTATCCGATCCTGGGCGTGCCCGCCGCCATAAACGCCTTCGCGCTTGGCGCCCAGCTGACCAGGCCCGATGCCAGGATCGTCCTGCGCTGGTCCTGTACGGAAGGGGACCACGTCCGCGACCTGAGGGCCCGGGGGATCGACGTGATCTCCAACCGGGACGTCCCCGGTCCGGATGAAGAATACGCCGCCCGAGGCGAGTTCGGCACCTTCGCCGTATCGCCGGAAGGGACGGTCACGCCGCTGGCCTCCCCCTGGTGGCTCTGGGGCGATTTTTACGAAAAGATGGTCCGGGGCTTTCTGTCCGGCGCCATTGAAAGCAAGGCCGACGCGGCAAATTACTGGCTGGGCATGAAGAGCGGCGTGCTGGAAGTGCGGCTCTTCGACGCTCTTCCGGAGGGCGTTCGCTTCCTGGCAGAGCAGCTGAAGAGCGGTTTTAGGGCCGGGACGCTGGATCCCTTCCTGCGGCGCGTAACGGCCCAGGACGGCAGTGTGAAAAACGACGGCTCCTCTCCTTTCACCGCCGAGGAACTGCTGCGCATGGACTGGCTCTGCGACAACGTGGAAGGCTCCATCCCCGCCTTCTCCGAGCTGCTGCCCATGAGCAGGGACACCGTCCGTGCCCTGGGGCTGCACCGCGAAACACTTCCCGAAAATGACGAATGAGGGACGGCCCGGCTGCGCCGCGGTCCCGTCTTTCCTTGAAAAACCGGAGGGCTTCCCACATCGGGAAGCCCTCCTCTTCTGTTTTTGGATCTCTTATTTTACCGTCAGCGTCACTATTTCGCTGTAGACGTAGCTGGTGTCGTTGGACACTTTGCAGCGGTACTGGTAGCCGTTGTGCCGGCTCGCGGCCGTAATGCCGTACTCGGCCGTCCTGCCGCTGGCAGCGGCGACAGTGGACCAGCTGCCGGTCTTCGACTTCCGGTAGTACCACTGGTATTTCACCGCGTTCTCCGCGGTGACCTTAAAGCTGACCGCCTCGCCCACGCCCACGGAGACGTCTGTCGGCTGCTTCGTGATCTTCGGCCTGACCTTCAGCGTCACGGCGCTGCTCTCCGCGGCGGTCTTCGTCACCGCGCTGAGGGCCTCGCATTTGTACTGATAGCCGTTGTGGCGTTCCGCCGTGGTCAGCTCGTAGGAAGCTGTTTTGGCAATGGCGGCGCTGATGGCCTTCCAGGTGGTCCCGCCGTCCTTGCTGAAGTACCACTGGTAAGTCTTGGCGCCGGTGGCCTGGATGGAAAAGACCGCCTTTTCTCCAAGACCCACCGTCTGCCCTTCGGGCTGCAGGGTGATCACGGGCCGCACCTTCAGCGTCACCTCATTGCTGTATACGGTGCCCTTGAGGTTGCTGATCTGGCATCTGTAGAGATAGCCGTCGTGGCGCTCGGAGGTGGTCACGGAGAAGGCCTCCGTCTTTCCCTTCGTCGCCGCCACGTTCTTCCAGGTAGTCCCGCCGTCGGCGCTGTACTGCCACTGGAAGCTCATGGCCTTTCCTTCCGCCGTGACAGCGAATTTCGTGGATTTTCCGACGTCCACGGTCCTGTCCTCGGGCTGCACGGTGATCTTCGGCTTTTCCGGGATCACCGTCAGAGAAACGATGTCGCTCCTGGTGCTGCCGGCGGCATTGGACACCAGGCAGTAATAGCGGTAGTCGTTCTGGGACGCCGCGGCCTTAAAGCTGTAGTTCGACGTCTTCCCGCTGGTGGTGGTGGATTTCGTCCAGGTCTTCCCCTTGTCCTTACTGACGTACCACTGGTACGAGGTGGCTCCCCCGGTGGTCTTGACCGTAAAGGAGGCCTTGTACCCCGACGCCACCGTCAGGTCTTTGGGCTGGGTGGTGATGGTGGGCCTGCAGCGGAGGGTCGCTCCGGTCAGGGCGGTATTGCCCTTGTTGATGGAGATCTTGTCCCAGCTGGCCTTCACGCCGCAGTAGTTGACGTTTGCCAGGGCGCTGCAGCCTTCGAAGGCGGAGACCCCGATGCCCTTCAGGCTCTCGGGCAGGGTGATCTTCGTCAGGGAAGAGCAGCCCTTGAAGGCCTGCTTGGCGATGTCCGTCACCGTCTCCGGGATCTTCACGTCGGAGAGCAGCGAGCAGCCGTAAAAGGCATAATAGCCGATCCTGGTCACGCCCTCTTTGATCTCGATGGTTTTGATGACCGGCCTGTAGGAAGGATACCAGGGCACGTACTTGTATGCGGGATAATCGGTCATGGGGCCGCTGCCGGAAATGGTCAGGACGCCGTTTTCGCTGTCCAGCAGCCAGATCACGCCGTTGCCGCAGGTCCCGCCGGTGGTCTCGTACACTTTCTTCGCGTTTTTCAGGGGGTTATTGCTGCCGGCGATCTCGATGGTCCCCCAGTTGGAGGCGCTGCCGCCGTAGTACACCTTGCTTAAGGCGCTGCACTTGTAGAAGGCGGAGGTGCCCACGGTGGCCGCCCCGGAGGGGATGAAGACGCTTTCCAGGGCCGTACAGCCACGGAATGTGCCGTCTTCGATGGCGCTCACCTTCCCGGGGACCGCAATGCACTTTAAGGAAGTGCAGTCCTCGAAGGCGAAGCGGTTGATGGTCTTTACCGTGTCCGGCATAACGATGGCGGTGAGGGAGGTACAGGAGATGAACGCCTCATAGCCGATCCCCGTCACGCCGCTGTCGATGAAGACCGTCTTGATGTTCGTGCGGGCGCCGCACCAGGGCGCGGGATCGCCGGGGGAATAGTCCTTCATGTCTCCGCTGCCGCTGATGGTCAGCTTTCCGCTGCCCAGCCTCCAGGTCACGCCGCTGCCGCAGTTGCCGCTGCCGGTATAGTAGCTGCGGGACGCGCCGGTCAGGCACTCGTTTCCGCTGCCGATCTCGATGTCCTTCCAGTCCTCCTTGCCGCCGCTGTATTCCAGGCTCTTCAAAGCCTTGCAGTCGGCAAATGCTCCGTCGCCGATGGAGGTGACGTCGTAGGGGATCGTGAGGCTCTTCAGCGCCGAACACTTTTTAAAGGCATAGTTGCCGATGGTGGTCACCCCGTAGGGAATGTTGACGGTCTCCAGCAGCGCGCATCCGTAGAAGGCGGAACTGCCGATGCCCGCCACGCCGTCCGGAATGGTGATGGAGGCCAGGGCCTTGCAGTTGTAGAACACGCCGGAACCCAGCCTGTTCAGGGTCTCCGGGAAGGTCACCTTTTTAAGGGCCGTGCAGTCCATGAAGGCATAGTTGCCGATGCCCGTCACGCCCTCATTGACCACGATGGCCTTGATCTCCTCCCGGTGCTCATACCAGGGCGCCTGGTTGGAGGAGGTGTAGTTTCCCATGGTCCCCGTTCCGAAGATGGTCAGGGTCCCGCTGTTCCCCAGGATCCAGGTGGTATTGCCCCCGCATGATCCGCCGATGTCGGCATAGGCCGTGACGGTCCCGGCCTTCTGGAGGACCGCCAGCATCAACAGGGCGAAAAGAACGATCATAGCCTTTTTAAGCTTCATGTCATATCTCCTGAAATGATTCTCAATAATCTTCACTGATGCACACAGCACAGCCGTATACTTTCTTCACGCCGGCAGCCTTCAGGGCTTCGGCGCAGTTTTTCATCGTCAGGCCGGTGGTGTAGATGTCATCCACCAGCAGCACGGCGGACAAGCCCTCCGCTGAGCGGGACGCGGTGAAGGCGCCTTTCAGGTTCTCCGCCCTCTCCCCTGCCCCCAGCTCCTTCTGGGCGGCGGTCCGCTTTTCCCTTTTCAGCAGGTCCAGGTCCACCGGGACGTCCAGCGCCTTTCCCAGCCGGAGGGCCAGCTCCGCGGCCTGGTTGTAGCCCCGTTCCTTCAGCCGGCTCTTGTGGACCGGCACCGGAACGATGCGCTGCGGCTTCCAGGAGAGGATCTTCTCCCGGTATCTGGCGGTCAGTTCCTCCGCGTAGAAGTCCGCGTATTCGCAGCGGCCTTCATATTTGAACTTTCCCATGGAAGCCCGTGCCGTCTCGTTGTAGTGGAACAGCGCGGCTCCCCCGGAAAGACCGTTGTCGATGCGGCGGCAGCCTTCGCAGATCTGCCCTTCCTCGTCCGCCAGTTCCTTTCCGCAGCGGGCGCAGAAGGGTCCCTTTACATAAGTGAAGCGGCTCCTGCAGCCTTCGCAGATCACCGCGCCGAAGGGCCGTACCGCATCGTGGCAGGCGGGACACCTGCGGGGATAGACGGCATTCTTCAGGCTGGTCAGTACTCTTCCCATTCACTCAGTTCTTTCAAAAAATCGCAGAGTCCGGAGTAGCGCTTCTGCTCCTCGTCGTTGGCGGCCATGGCCAGGAACGTCTCCGGAATGCCTACGATGCACACGCATTCCTTCGCCCGGGTCACCGCCGTGTAGATCAGGTTGCGGTTCATCAGCGGACGGGGCCCCGAGATCAGCGGGATCACCACCGCGGGGTACTCGCTGCCCTGGGACTTGTGTACGGTGACGGCATAGGCCAGTTCGATCTCCTCCGTATCCTTGAAGGCGTAGACGGCGCGGCGGCCCTCGTCGAACTCCAGGGTCAGCTCCTCCGCGAAGTGGTTGATGTCCAGCACGGTGCCGATGTCCCCGTTGAAGATCCCCGCCCCGTGCTCCGTAGTAAAGCCGGCGTCGTTCTTGACGTCCCACTCCCGCTGGTAGTCGTTGCGGATCTGCATCACCTTGTCCCCCTCCCGGAAGACGCCCCAGGGCATGGTCATCTCGCGCTTGTCCTTTGACGGCGGGTTCAGGGCCTCCTGCAGAACGGTGTTCAGGTGTTCCACCCCCAGCGCGCCTTTCCGCATTGGCGTCAGGACCTGGATCTGCTGGGGCTGCACCGACAGGTAGGCCGGCAGCTTCTCTTTTAACAATGTACATACCGCGCCCAGCACGCGGCCGCTCTCATTGCGGCGCACGAACACGAAGTCGCGGCTCTTCTTCTCCGTATCCACCGGCTCCCCGTTGCAGATCCTGTGGGCGTTCAGCACGATGTCCCCGGCTTCCGACTGGCGGAAGATGCGGTTTAAGCGCACCACCTCGAAGAGTCCGGAGTCCACCATGTCCCCCAGCACGTTGCCGGGTCCCACGCTGGGAAGCTGGTTCACGTCCCCCACCAGGATCAGCCTGGCCCAGGGCGGAACGGCCTTCAGCAGCGCGTTCATCAGGAAGATGTCCACCATGGACACTTCGTCGATGATCACCACGTCCGCCTCCAGAGGGTTGGCTTCGTTCTTCTCAAAGTGTACGGAGGCGTCGTCCCCCTCCGGGCTGCCCACGAATTCCAGCAGCCGGTGGATGGTCATGGCGTCGTGGCCGGTGGCCTCCGTCATCCGCTTGGCGGCGCGCCCCGTGGGCGCTGCCAGCTTCAGCGTCTTGCCCCGGTGCTCCAACAGCTTGATGATGGCGTTGATGGTGGTGGTCTTGCCGGTACCGGGGCCGCCGGTGATCACCGTCACGCCGTGGGTGAGAGCCGAGCAGACCGCCTTGTACTGCTGCTCGTCCGCGTCCAGCCCTTCCGCCGCGGTGATGCGGTCCAGCTCCGCCGTGACCTCCTCGTCCATGCTGTCCACGTGGCCGTTCAGCATCAGCAGCATCCGCGCCACGTTCTGTTCCATGTAATAGTAGACGGCCGCGTAGACCCGCGTCTCGTCTTCCACTTTTTTCAGCATCACCCGCTTGTCGATCACCAGGTCCATCACGTGGCGGTCCATCAGGTCCGCGGGGACGGACAGCAGCGCCTGGGCCTGCTCCAGCAGCAGTTCCATGGGCAGGTAGACGTGCCCGTGGTTCACGGCGTTCAGCAGCACGTAGTAGATGCCGCTGCGGATGCGGAAGTCAGAGTCGAAGGCGATGCCGGTCTTTTCCGCGATCCCGTCCGCGATCTTAAAGCCCACGCCGGGGATGTCGTCCGCGATCTGATAGGGATTGGTCTCCACGATGCTGTAGAGTTCCGGCCCGTAGGTGTCGTAGATCTTCACCGCCAGCGCGTAGGAGATCCCATACCTCTGGAGGAACATCATGGCCTGGCGCAATTCGCGCTTTTCCGCCACCTGTTCCGCGATCAGAGAAGCCCCGCGGGGAGAGATGCCCTTGATCTCAGCGAGACGCTCAGGCTCCTCGTCCAGCACGCGCAGCGTGTCGTATTTGAAATGCTTTACGATCCTGGCGGCCATGGCCTTGCCGATGCCCTTGATGCCGCCGAAAGAAAGGTAACGCTCAATGGAGTCCAGGTCCTCGGGTTCCGTGATCTCAAAACGGGACACCGCGAACTGTTCTCCGTAAGACGGATGGGTCACGAATTCCCCCTCCGCAGATATGGATTCTCCTTCGCTGATACCGCCCATGCTGCCGGTCAGCGTTAAAACTTCTCCGTTACAGACAAGCTCCAGGACCGTATATCCGTTGTCCGGATTCGAGTAGATGATGTGGTCTACATATCCTCGTAACGTCACTAAAGCCATGATCTATGCTCAGTAATCCTCCCCGCCCTTGGCGCCGAGCATCTCGATGAATCTGCCCGTGCCGATGGCTACCACTGTCGTGGCATCCTCCGCCACGATGGCGTTGATGCCCGTCTTCTCTTCAAGCAGTTCGTCCAGCCCGCCTAAAAGGCTGCCGCCGCCGGTCATCACGATGCCGCGCTCATAGATGTCCGCCGCCAGTTCCGGCGGGGTGCGCTCCAGCACGTTGTGCACCGCTTCGATGATCTTGCCCAGAGGCTCCGCCAGGGCCTCCATCATCTCGTCCGAGGTGACGGTGACCGTTTTGGGAAGGCCGGTCACCAGGTTGCGCCCCCTGACGTCCGTGGTCAGGATCTCGGGGCGCGGATAGGCGCAGCCGATGGAGATCTTCAGTTCCTCCGCGGTGCGCTCGCCGATCAGAAGGTTGTGCTTTCTGCGGATATAGCGGACGATGGCGTCGTCAAAGTCATCGCCCGCGCATTTGACGGAGCTGCTGACCACGGCGCCGCCCAAGGAAATGATGGCGATGTCCGTGGTGCCGCCGCCGATGTCGACGATCATGTTGCCGTAGGGTTTGGAGATGTCGATGCCCGCGCCGATGGCCGCTGCCACAGGCTCCTCGATGATGCTGACCTCCCTGGCGCCCGCCTGGTAGGTGGCGTCTTCCACGGCCTTCTTTTCCACTTCCGTGGCGCCGCTGGGGATGCAGACGGCGATGCGGGGCTTGCGCAGGGTGCGCTTTCCCATCGCCTTCTTGATAAAGTATTTCAGCATCTTCTCCGTCATGTCGTAATCGGAGATGACTCCCTGCTTCAGGGGGCGGATGGCCACGATGTTGCCGGGCGTCCTGCCGATCATCTTGCGGGCCTCTTCCCCGATCTCGCGGATCTCGTTCAGGTCACGGTCAAAGGCGACAACGGACGGCTCCTTCAGCACGATCCCCTTGCCTCTTATGTACACCAGCACGCTCGACGTGCCCAGGTCGATCCCGATATCCATTGAGAGCATACGCATACTCCTCCAATATTAATGTTATGATTATACTCATCTTTGGGGATATTATCAATCGGGTTTTTCAAACTTCCAAAAACCGTAAGAAATGGGCCAAAAGTGGGGATCTTGTACCGGTTTTGGGCCAAAAAACCAAAAAAAAGTTGCAAAAAAAGAAAATCGTGCTATTATCTGAAAAGTAAACACCATGAACAAAAGATTGTTGAAAATTCTGATCACGATCCTCGTCTCCGTGTGCGTACTGCTGGAAGCCATGCTCCCTGCCTACGCAGAGGGCAGTGCTTCTGTACTCGATCTCACCGGCATGAAGGGCATCAACGCCCCTCCGAGCATCGACGCTCCCTCTGCCATCCTGATGGAGGCCAACACCGGCGCGATCCTCTACGCCAAGGACGCCTACTCTCCCTACCATCCCGCAAGCGTCACGAAAGTCATGACCGCTCTGCTGACCCTGGAGAACTGTTCTTTGGACGAGACCGTCACCTTTTCCTACCGGGCCACCCATGAACTGGAGGAGGGAGCCAGCAGCATCGCCCGCACCGAGGGCGAGGAACTCAGCGTTGAAGAATGTCTATACGCACTTCTGGTCGCCAGCGCGAATGAAGTAGCGCAGGCCCTTGCCGAACACGTCGGCGGTTCCCTTGAACAATTTTCACAGATGATGACAGCCCGCGCGAAAGAGCTGGGCTGTAAGGATACATATTTCGCCAATCCCTCCGGTCTGAACGATCCGGCCCATCACACCACCTGTTTCGACATGGCGATGATCATGCGGAAAGCCCTGCAGGATCCCACTTTCGTCAAGATCGATTCCACCACCAGCCACGTCATTCCCGCCACCAACAAGCACAAGGAAGAACTGGGCATCGCCATGAAGCACAAGCTGCTGCTGAAGGGCGACGATCACTACGAATACGCCCAGTGCGGCAAGACCGGCTATACTTCCATCGCCGGATACAACCTGGTCACCACCGCCAAGAAAGGCTCCATGAACCTGATCTGCGTGGTGCTGGGCTGCAAGGATTCCAACTCCCGCTATACTTCCACGAAAGCACTTTTCGACTACGGCTTCAAGGAATTCACCCTGCTGAACATCGCGGAAAACGATTCGGATTTCAAGAGCAACGAACTTCTGGCTGCCGACAAGAGCTTCTTAAGCGGCAATCTGGTGGCCCTCTCCATGCCTCAGAACAACTACGTGATCGTGCCCGACGGCGTGGACTTTTCCCAGCTGAAGAACGAGCTGGTGTGGCGTGACGACGCCTCCCCCGGCGACGAGATCGCGACCCTGGTCTACCGCTACCGGAAGGTCAAGGTAGGGGAAGTGCGGCTGACCATCGCCGAGGGCGAAAGCTCCGCCTACGATTTCCTGCGGGAGAACACCACCCTGTCCGCGGAGATCGAAAAGGACGAACTGGAGAATCCCGAAAAGCCCACCGAAGCGGCCCCGATCCAGGAAAAAGCGGGCGGACCGCTGCTGATCGCGATCATCGTGCTGCTCTCCCTGCTGGTGCTCCTGCTGATCATCCTGATCATCCTGAAGCTGCGCCAGGACGGGCGAAGAAAAAAGCGCCGGTCCAAACATACCAGGCGCTCTTATCACTCGTCACGTTTCTGACGATCCGGTCTCCATACTGTTGTTTTCCGCCGGGCTGGCGTTGGCATTGCCCGGTTTTTTCTTTCTCTTCTTCAGATCCTTGCGCTTCTGCCGGATCTGGTCCCTCTTTTCGTAGATGGCCTTTACCGCGTCGTCGTCCGCGGCCTTGATGGTCCTGACGGCAAAGACTTTGTTCCCCGGCCCTTTCTTGATGCGGATCTTGCCCTTCACGAAACCGTGGCGCGGGCACTGCACCAGGCTCAGGTACATGTTGTTTCCCACGGAGTACCACTTGACCCGGCGCCATACCGGAAGCCGGCACTTGTAGCACTTCATCAGGCGGACGTTCTTGTCCGCCATGGCCTCTTCCTTGCTGTCGAACAGGGGCGACACATACTTGGTGTAGGTCTTGAAATCCAGGTTGATCTCCTCTTCCCTGGTCTCGGGAGGACGGTGATAGTCCACGGAGACATAGTGCTTCACGGGCTTCAAGTCCATCTCCTGCATCACGCGGGAGGTATAGTAGGCATCCTCAAAGGCCCGGTGAAAATCCAGGTCCGAGGTGATCCCCAGCTCCTGCACCGCGTCGCCCAGGGACTTCTTGGACTTGCCGTCGTCGTAGCGCAGACTGTACATCTTCTGCAGATCGAAGTAGAGCAGCGGCTTCTTGAAGGTGTTGGGGATCCGGTAATAATCCATGTTCCGCTGCAGCTCGTTCAGATCCATGCTGCCCCAGGTGACGAAGGTATAGTCGTCGTCGCCGCACCAGCTGATGAAGTCCTTGATCACCCTGGAAAAAGTGCGGGCATGGGAAAACTCCTCCTCCGTGATGGGCACGACTTCGCGCATGCGCCAGTGGAGGCGGTGATAGACCAGCGGTTTGATCACCTCGTGAAATGTGCCGATCTGCGTCAGTTTTTCCGTCAGCTTCACCGCACCGATCTCGATGATCTCAAAGGGGATCCTGGGGTTCTCCCGTTCCTTGCCCCCAGGGCATTGGTTCCATTCCAAATCAAATACGATATAATTCATAGATCTCTCCTGATAGGAGTATACCATAAAGCGCGAAAATGTGTAGACTTTATTAAATCTCAGTTGAGGTTCTTTACAAAACCCCCGAAACTGATTAAACTTAAGGCATGAAGATAGAGCGGATCAACGCAAATCAAATACGGTGCACGCTGGACATGACGGATCTGGCCTCCCGCCATCTGAACCTGAAGGAGCTCGCCTACGGTTCGGATAAGGCCCGCATGCTCTTTTCCGAGATGATGGAGAAGGCTCACAGGGAGTTCAATTTCGAGTATTCCGGCACGCCGCTGATGATCGAAGCGATCCCCATGCCTCATGAACAGCTGATGCTGATCGTCACCAAGATCGAAGACCCGGAGGAACTGGACACCCGCTTCTCCACCTTCGCCCCTTCGGTGATGAGCGGTGACAGCGCGCAGAAGCAGCCTCAGGTCCGCATTACGGCGGAGGACATCCTGAAGGCCATGCACCATCTGTTCCCCCAGACCGACGAGCGCAGGACTTCCTTTGAAGAATCCGCCCCGGCGGAGGAACAGGCGGACATCTCCCGCACCTTCCTTTTCAAGAACATCAACGAACTCTTCCAGATCGCCTCGGTGCTGGCGGACGTCTACCACGGATACAACAGCTTGTACCGGCGCCCCGGCAGGGATGAATACTACCTGGTGGCCCACAAGTCTGATCACTCCGCGGAGGAGTTCAACAAGATCTGCAACGTCTTTACCGAATTCGGCGCCCAGGTGAAGCCGAACTGCAGCCTGGAGGCCTACTACAGGGAGCACTACGAACTGCTGATGGAGGGCGACGCGCTGGAACAGCTGGTGTAGCCCTGCACAGTAAAAGCCCGCCGGTCTGTCCGGCGGGCTTTTTTGTGCTCTTCTTACTTATTCGCTAAATACTCATTAATAACCTTTTCCAGCGCGTCGGCGTCGATGCCGTGGACCATGCAGGCCTCTTCCAGGGTCTCCATCTGGGAAGCCGGGCATCCGATGCAGTGCATGCCTGCCTGCATCAAAATGGGGGCGATGCTGATGTCGTTCTGGAGCATTTCGCCGATCCTCATATCCTTATTGACCTGAAAACTCATTCTGTAACCTCCTGTAATACGATAGGGCGCCTGTCCGCGCCGGGTGTATTATAGTATAATCTTTTTGTGATTTCAACTTTTTTACTTGAAATCTGAAAAACACTGTATTACAATCTACGCAGGTTCAAAAAAGGAGGACATGTTATGGCATATGTAATTTCTGACGCTTGTGTAATGTGCGGCTCCTGCCAGGGTGAGTGCCCCATCGGCGCCATCAGCGAAGGCGACGGCCAGTATGTTATCGATGCTGATCAGTGCATCAGCTGCGGTTCCTGCGCAGCGGGATGCCCCGTCGGAGCTATTTCCGAGGAATAATCAGCACAAAACGCTAAAGGCGGCAGCCGGATATCCGGCTGCCGTTTCTTTGTCTCTTCTTATCCGAAGATCCCTGTCCGCTTTTTGATCTCGAAGCGTACGCGCTCTTCGTCGATCGTCTCGAGCTCCCTGTTTTCCATTACGATATTTCCGTTTATGATCACCGTCTCCACTTCCGTCCCATAGGCCGAATAGACCAGCGAGGACAGGATGTCGTTGTGGGGCAGCAGCTCCGGCGCGTTCAGGTCCAGGATGATCAGGTCCGCCAGGAAGCCTTCCGCCACCTGTCCCAGCTCCTGCTCTCTTCCCAGGGCCTTCGCCGCGTTCACCGTAGGCATGGCCAATGCCTGCTGGGCGCTCATCTCCGTGGGCTCTTTCGTCAGTCCCTTGTGGACCAGGGCCATCATGGTCATGTCGCGGAACAGGTTCAGGGCGTTGTTGCTGGCGGGGCCGTCGGTGCCCAGGCAGACGTTCACGCCGGCCTTCAGCATCCGGGGAACCGGAGCGAAACCGTTGCCCAGCTTCATGTTGCTGGCAGGATCGCTGACCACGCTCACCATGGGCTTCGCCAAAAGCGGGATCTCGTCGGGCTGCGCCATGACGCAGTGGGCCAGGATGATGGGCTGATCCAGCAGGCCCAGGCTGTCCGCGTGGACGACGGGCATGACGCCGTACTTTTCCCTGATGGTCTGCACTTCCCCCTCGCTCTCCGACAGATGATAGTGCAGCAGCAGGTCTCTCTTTGCCGCCTCCGCGGCGATCTTTTTCAGGTACCCGGGGCTGCAGGTATAAGGCGCGTGGGGATCCAGCGTAAATCGCAGCAGCGGCTCGCCGCGGAAACGTTCCATCTCCTCCAGGGCCATCTGCAGCCTGCCGCCGTCATCGTTCTCATCTCCCACCAGACCGCGGCCGAGATAGGCCCGGCTGCCGGCGTCCAGTGCCGCCCGTGCCGCCGCATCACAGATGATATACATGTCGTTGAAGCAGGTGGTGCCGGTGCGGAACTGCTCGATCAGCGCCAGCTGGGTGCCCCAGTAGCAGTCCTCTTCCGTCAGGTGATCCTCCCTGGGCATCATGTTGTCGAAGAGCCACTCGTGGAAGGGCACGTCGTTGGCGATGTTGCGGAACAGGGTCATGTAGTGATGGGTGTGCAAATTGATCAGGCCGGGCATCACCAGTTTGTCCGTGCCGTCGATCACCTTGTCCGGGGCGAAGCCCTCCGGGGCCTCTCCCAGGGCGGCGATCCGCTCTCCGTCAATGAAGACGTCTTTCTTTTCAACAGCAAACAGGCCGTCCTTCCGGACCAGTACCTGCGGGTCTTTAATGTGTATTCTCATAGCACTTCGCTTTCCCTGACCTTCACTTTTCCGGCCAGTATGTCCTTATAGTCTGCCAGATTCTTCTTTAACAGTTCCGGGATGTTCAGCTCGTAGGGGCAGCGGGACAGGCAGGCGCCGCACTCGATACAGTCCTCGATCTTGAACATCTCCTTCTGCCAGGCTTCTCCCAGCCAGTTATCGGAGGGCGAACGGCGGATCATCTGGATCATGCGGGCCGCGTTGTTGATCTTGATGCCCACCGTGCAGGGCGCGCAGTAGCCGCAGCCGCGGCAGAAATCCTTGGCCAGCTCCTTTTTGTCTGCCTCGATCAGGGCGCTGATGCGCTGGTCCATCACCGGCGTATTTTCGAAGAAACTCAACCACTCGTCCAGCTCGTTCTCCTTCTGGATGCCCCAGATGGGCACCACGTTGTCGAACTGGCCCATGAAGGCCATGCAGGCCGCGGAGTCCGTCAGCAGGCCGCCGGACAGGCCCTTCATGGCAATGAAGCCCATGCCCGCCTCCTTCGTCTTCTGCACCAGAGCGATGTCCCGGTCCGAAGCCAGATAGGAGAAGGGGAACTGCAGGGTCTCGTACAGGCCGCTGG
>JAGAEH010000031.1 GCA_017613225.1 Lachnospiraceae bacterium | reverse complement strand
TCCCCAGGGTCACCAGGGAAGCCGGCAGCTCGATCCTGCCCAGCTGCTGGCAGTAGCTGAAGGCATAGTCGCCGATGTAGGTCAGATGATCGTTAAAGACCACTCTGCGAAGGGAACTGCAGTAGCTGAAAGCGTATTCGTCTATGGTGAGCAGGCCCTCCGGCAGACGGATCTCTTCCAGGGATCTGCAGCTGGCAAAGGCGTGGTCCCCCAGGTCGTGGGTGGCTGACGGAAGGAAGACGTCCTTCAGATTGCCGCAGTAGATGAAGGCATGATCCCCGATGGACAGGGGGGCTTCCGTCTCCGCGAAGCGGATCCCGGTCAGGGAAGAGAGCCCGCTGAAGGCATAGCTTGAGATGCGCTGCAGGCTGGAAGGGAAGTCCGCGGTCTGCAGGGCAGCGGCGCACTTGAAGGCATATTCGCCGATCACTTCCGTCCCCTCCGGTACGGAGAAATGGCCGTCGGTGACCGACGCGTTCATGCAGCAGACCAGGGTCCTGCCGTCGGCCGAATAGAGCAGGCCGTCCTTCGCGGACCAGAATTCATTTTCCCCTTCCTGGATAAAGCCCGCCATTTCGGGGCATCTTTCAAAGGCGGAAGGAGAGACGTGCTCCAGGGACGGGCCGATGACGAAGGGACCGTCGTAGCCTGCCACAAAGCCCGCGCCTACGTAGGTCAGCCCATGGGGCAGGACCCAGCTTTTGCCGGCCAGACGGCCCAGCGCGTTGTCTTCGATCACAGTGACGCTCTCCGGCAGTTCCACGTTTTCCAGCCCGTCCAGGTTTTCCAGACAGTGGGCGGCCAGGGTGGTCAGGGTGTCCGGCAGCACAACGGTCCCGGGCAGGACAGGATCTCTGTCGGGCTCAAAGCCCAGCTCGGAATAGTCATAGCCGGCGTAGTATTTCGGCATCATGATGGGATACACACCGCCTCCCAGGACGGTGACAGGCAGATCATCCAGCGTGTCGGGGATGGTCAGAACGTCCCCCGTCCCCTCATAATACAGGATCACCGCGTGGTCGCCGGTGAGCTTCGCGTACAGTGTCCCTTCCTCCAGCGGGAAGGCCTTGATCTCCCAGTTCCAGACCAGGTCGGAACTGTAGTTCCGGTTGTTCTGCATGGCCCAGATCCGGGCCGCGGAACCGGGGGAGGCATGGACCGTCACGGGGCGGGAGCTCAGGCCGGAGCCGGTCCCGGTCATCTCCGTGACGGAGTCAGGGAAGACGTAGTGGAAGGTGGGGAAGTTATAGTCCGGGAAATCATAGATCTGCAGCAGATCCAGTTTGTCCCAGTCATAGGACAAAATACCCTCCGGGATCACATAGGTGAAGGAGAGGTCCGCCGCCAGCGCCAGCAGCTGGTCCTTTGCCCTGGTGGTCAGATGGCCGTCCACGGCGGCAAAGGCAGTATTGTCTTCGGATACGGTGAAATAGCGGGCTCCGAAGCCGTCAAAGGCCCCGGTGCCGATCTTCTGCAGGGCGGATCCCAGGTGGATCTCCACGGGCTCCTCCGGCAGCGTGGTCACGTCGATGCCTAGGAAAGTGGTGCCGAAGGCCAGCATGCCGATCTGGGTCAGGCCGTCGGGCAGCCGGGGCATCTCCAGCTCCTTACAGTTGAAAAACGCGAAATTTCCGATGCGCTTCAGGCTCTTTGGCAGGCGGATCTTTGAGAGCTGCGCGTTGGAAAAGGCGCCGCAGCCGATCTCCCTGGTGTCGTCGGCGACGGTGACGGTCTCGCCCTTTCTGCAGGGACAGGCGATCAGCACGGAACCGTCTTCGCTGTACAGCGCTCCGCCCTTCAGCCGGTAGCCGCTCTGGGGCGTGCCGGTGATGCTCCTGAGATTCGGGCAGTCCATGAAAAGGGATTTGCCCAGCAGATTGAGACGCGGAGGCAGAGCGGCCCGCTCCAGGGACGTACAGGAGTCGAAGGCCAGGTTCCCGATGGAAGTGACGGAGGACGGGATGGAGATCTCCCGCAGGGACTGGCAGCCGGAGAAGGCCATGTCCCCGATGGAGACCAGCCCCTGGGGCAGCCGGATGGTGCGCAGTTTGGTGCAGTGATAGAAGGCGCTGCTGTGCAGGATCTTCAGCGTGGACGGCAGGATGATGGACTCGATGGGACAGGAACCGTAGCGGTCCCCCATGGTATATTCGCCGAAAGCGCCGGAGAAGATCTCAGTGACGGGAACGCCCTCCACCTTCGGAGGCACGGTCACCCGCGTGGAGGAACCGGTATAGTCCACCAGCGCGGCGTGGTCCCCGTAGACCAGAAAGCTCCATGTGCCGTCGATCATTTCCAGCTCGGCCGCGTGGTATTCCTGGGAACCGATCCGGTAGAGCTCGGTGGCATAGGCTTCGCCGCTGACGTCTTCCAGCACCACCTGGCAGACACAGTTTTCTGACAGGGAGGAGGCAGGCGCCATGCCGAAGGTAAAGTCGTTCTTATAGGGGCAGACGTAGAAACTGGTGACCGAACTGGTGTTCCACTGGGATGCGGGCAGCAGCCGGCCGCCTGCGTCCCTGGTGGGGACCCGCCGCGCTTCCACGTGGCTTACGGCCTCCCAGTCCTGGAGCTCCACGGTGTCCTTGCCCATGGACCCCGAGGCCTCGGCCGTAGCCGAGATGCTGCCGATCTTCAGGTTGCCGCCGCGCAGGTCCGTGGAAAAGCTGACGTAGACGCTCTGGGAATCAAAGCCGTAGAGGTGTCCCAGGGGATTGGCGTCGGTGTACAGGAGCATGTTGTCGGTCTGATAGTACAGGCGGCTGCGGGAGCTTCCGGTTTGGGAGACGTTCCACAGGGTCACGTCCGTACCGCCCGGATCCAGGTAGAAGACCTTCGGATCCGCCGGAACGTGGACGATGCCCCTGCGGTCCGGCGTCAGGGTGATCTTGTCCATCAGCGGGACGTAACTGCCGCCGTCGCCGGTCATGACGGTGTAGTAAACCGTATACATGTTGTCCAGCTGTTCTTCCGTCAGCTGCAGCTGCAGTTCGCCGTTCACGAAGCTCAGGCTGCCCAGGTCCCAGTCCCGGGTCTTGGAGGAGAGCCACTCGGAGGCGATGCTGTCCAGGAAGCGGGAATAGGCCGGTGAAATGTTGATGGTCTTATAGAGGGAGGCGTTCTTTTCGAACTGCCCCTTGTTTTCGCAGGGATAGAAGAGGCTGATGCCGCCGGCGTTTTCGATGGTGGTCACATTGCAGACCAGGAAATCCGCGAGGGCCAGCCGCAGGGCGGCGGCCTCGGAGGGATAGAGGGCAAAGAATTTTGTCATCAGGTCCGTCAGATCCACCAGGTCATAGCTGTAGCTCCCGGCCGTGGTCTGGACGCGGCCGAAGCTCAGGGCGCTGCTGCGGATGCGGGAGATGGAGGCGAGATCGCCGGTCTTTACGCCGTTTTCCATGCGGGAAAAGAGGCTGCGCAGCGCCGAGGTGACCTGGGGGACTTTAGAAAGATCCGTGCAGGAGAGGGTGATCTGGGGGCGGAAGGTCTCGGTGGTCTTGCCCTTGTAGAAATCCGAAAAAGTGGTAGTGATCGAAGCGGCGATCTCCCTGGGATCGGTGGTATCGTTGAGGACGCTCAGGAAATGATAGTCCCAGCCGTTTCCGGGCTCCAGTTCTTCGGAACCCACGTAATACCTGGCAAAGCTGCGCCACTGGGACATGTTTTCGTAGCATCCCATGAGGCAGGCGTCAAAGCCCACCAGGTCCAGCTTCTGGCCTTTTCCGAAGATGGTGGCGTTCATGGCCTCCTTCATTTCGGACAGGAGGAGGGAGTCCCCTCCGAACAGCTCATCGTTGCCGTAGCCCTTCAGCGGCCCGCCGCCGTGGTCCCACAGGATCAGCATGTAGTGTTCGGCAGGGTAGTACTTCGTGCAGAAGTTGATGAAGGAACTCAGCGTCTCCGGCAGGCCCATGTCGGCGCTGCCTTCCGTGGCGGCGACGATGCGCTCCTCCTCGGGCAGACGCATGTCGATGACGCAGTTCTGATTGCTGGGGATATCGGCCTTCCAGGACCGGCAGCCCCCGGTATAGAGCAGGAGATTGGATTTTTCGGGATCCAGCCCGGAATCCTCCATCTCGTACATGTCCAGGGTGGCATTGCCCCCCTTGCTCTCCAGGTCGGAGCCGATCATGTAGACCATGACGGTATAGGGCCGCTGTTCGAGGGGTTTAAGAGACGGCAGCTGGTTTAAGGATTCCGGATCATCTTTTGCCGCGGAAAGGACCGCCTCCGACGCTTTGCCGGTATCGGGGCGGGCCGCAAGAACGCTGCGTCCGGTAAGGAAAAGCGCAGCGGCCAGCAGCGGGATCAGAATCAGGCGGATCCTTTTCATGACTTACGGGGCCACAGGCGCCATGGCCGTGACGGTGGAACGGACGGTGCCGGAATGCAGCTCACAGTCCCGGATGTGCACGCAGTCGGAGAGCAGGGTGAAGGTGTACTTGCCGTCTTTGGTGAGGTATTTGGAAACCGGGGCGCTGTAATTGCGGAAGGTCTCGGTGCTGAGACCGAAGAGGTAATGCTCCCGCAGGTCCCGGGAGGCATCATCATTGAAGATCTCTTTCCAGTAATCCAGCCACTTGGAATTCTCACGTTTGCCTTTGACGATCTTGTTGCCGAGATCGTCCCAGGTGGAGTCGGCTTCCAGCCACTGCCCGCCGCAGTTCATGATGCTCCAGGCGTGGCAGCCGGTGTTTTCGGCCGTGGGTCCCGCGTAGCCGATCATCAGCACCGCGGGGATGCCGCTCATCTGCAGCAGATAGTTGAAGGCATGGGAATAGCCGTCGCAGACAGCGCAGTTTTTGGCGCCGGAACTGTTGGCCACCAGGGCGCCGTAGGCCGTATGGCCCAGGTCTTCATGGGTGTTCCGCTCGAACAGGTCGTAATCGTAATCCACCAGGCTGATCAGCTTGTCATGGATGGCGCGGGCGGTATCCAGCTGGGTCCCGGCGGTGCTGATATCGCGCAGGAAATCATTCACGGCATCGTTGAAGGCGGAGACTTCCTCATTGAAAGAGGGATACTCCTCCACATAAAAGTAGACCACGTAGGTGGAATAGCTCTCCTCCTTGCTGTATTTCCAGTAGATCTTCTGGGAAGTGTAGAGCCAGAAAAGTTCCGGATGGTCGTAGAGCATGCTGTAAAAGACGACGTTCACATTCTTTTTGAAGGCGTCGCTCTTGGGATGCTCCGCCGTGAGATAGGCGACGTAATTATTTCCGGAGGGATCTTCCGCAGCCATCATCAGGATGTCGTAGAGGACCTTCTGGGAGCGGGAGAGCTGTTCATAATAATAGAAATACGGCGCGTTGTTGACCATCGGGCAGTTGCCGGGACGCTGATAGTCGCGCATGACCCGGTTGATGCGGTCGATCTCCTCCGGTTCGGCTTCGATGCCGTGATCGTCCAGTCCCGGAAGCTCGGCGACGTCATTCAGACCCACGGGGAGGAAGTCTTCTTCTACGGGAACAGGCTCCGCGGCGGCCTTTGTCTGCGGCTCGGTCACGGAGGCCGGTTCGGTACCGGCTTCGGAAGGCTGGGAGCCAGCCGCTTCGGTGGTCTCCGGGGCGTTTGTCTCAGCGGAAGCCGTGGATCCCGTCGTGGAAGACTGGGTCGTTTTGTCAGGTGTATTTCCTGCGCCGCAGCCGGACAGCAGCATGGCCAGGGCCAGGATCATGGCCAGGATACGGGTCGGTCTTTTCATTTCGATGCTCCGTTTGTCAGATTCAAAATAGTAAAGGAAAAACCTGCTCTGATTATAACATCGGAGAGGGTGACCTGCAAGAAGAGCAGCGGAAAACCGCGGCAGAAACAAACGCGGCAGGCATTTGACGGTGTCCCGTTTTTTGGACACCTTTGGAATTATGATGGAGCCATCAAGAACAAGGAGGTCCATCATCATGAAGGGTTATGTTACGGAAAGCGGCTACATGGGCTATGTTGACGGACGTTACGTCCTGTTTGCCAGCGAGAGCGACTACCGCGATCTGTTCGCGGAGTAATTAAGGAGATATCATTTCATCAGAAAGGGGAGGCGGCTCTGCCTCCCCTTGTTGTCAAAACAGGCGGCTTTCCGCCGCGGCCCCGGGCGGTCACTCGCAGATCGGAAGTTCGGTGAACTCCCCCTCACAGGGATTTCCCGCCACAAAGCGGAGGATGCCGTGGGTCAGGTCAGCCACGAAGGCATAGTTGGTGGCTCCTGCTCCCTTTTGTGCCTCCGGCGGCAGCTTTGGATCCGGATGCACGCAGATGGAAGTGGGATAGCCCACATGGTCCTTGCAGAAGCTTTCCAGATCCGCCGGGGTCAGGTCACCGGCAGCGGCCTTCATCAGCTGCCGCATGCGCTGCAGGCGCATGTAGGTGGAGCCGGAAACGCGGTGCTCGTGGTTCAGCACCATCCGCGGCCCGTAAAAGTGATTGGTGTGCACGATCATGCCGTCCTCCGGCAGGATCACGTCTACGCCGCTGGGATCCAGCTCCAGGGAAAGGGACTGCCCGTCCCTGTGGGTGATGATCAGGTTGGCCGGCATGGGGATCGGCGTGACCGTGGCTTCCATGTAGGCTTCATTTAGCGTGGTGCACTCCAGGACGCGGCGCATGCGGATGTGCAGCGGCACGCCGATGGCATGCTGTTTTGAGACCAGCGCGTTCAACGTCAGGGAAATGCCCGCGGCATTGACGCCCTTGCCTCCCACGATGCCTCCCTCCAGGATCAGAAGGATGGCGGGAGTATCGCCCTCCGCAGGGATCCGGGCGATCAGGCTGGCGTCGCGCTGCTCAAAGGCGTAGTCCCAGGTCTGGCCTGCCAGGGTCAGTCCGTCCCTTGTGGCGGGGGCCAGGGCGGAGAAGGCCGTGCAGCCGTGATCGCCTGCCTTTTGGCTGTCGGAAAGGCCGGAATAGGAGATCTCGGTGCGCAGGTTCAGCGTCAGGATCTCGTCAAAAGAAACGCCGGCGCCCTCCGCGATGCCGCGCATTTCTTCCAGATATTTGGCGTATTTTCCGGTAAAGACGGGCAGGAAGGCCTGCGCCAGTTTTTGCGCGTCCTCCCAGCCTAAGCCTTTCTTATCCTCGAAGGAGCTGCGGTAGTGGCGGATGCTGGCGAGCACCTGCTCTTTGCACCGGCTGCCGTGAATGAAGCCCTTTTCGTAGGGGGTTCCGGTCAGGGTGATCTGTGGAAACTGCATGATGACCTCCCGGCTCTTGCCTGAAATACTGTTTAGCTTATGTGAAAAGGGAAACGTCCCCGTTTCACTTCCCGAAGGGGCAGATGGGATAATGGCATTCCTTGCAGCCCAGGCACAGGCCGCCTTCCCCCATGACGACGAAGTCCTTTTTGGTCATTTCCACGCCGCAGACCACCCGGGCCAGGGCCAGGTCGAAGATGGTGGCCTTGGCGTACATCACGCAGCCTGGCAGGCCCATGATGGGCCGTCCGTCGTCGTAGTAGCCCAAAAGGAACATGGCGCCGGGCAGGACGGGAGCGCCGTAGGTGACGATGCGGGCGCCGCTCTTTTTGATGGCGCCGGGGGTGTTGTCGTCCGGGTCCACGCTCATGCCGCCGGTGCAGAGGATCAGCTCGGCCTCCGTGGCGCGGGCGGCTTCGATGGCAGCCACCAGGTTGTCGATGCCGTCGTCCACGTACTCGTGGCGGATCACTTCCATGCCCACGGCTTCCAGTTTTTTGATCAGCACGGGGGTGAACTGGTCTTCGATGCGATGATGATAGACTTCGCTGCCGGTGGTGATCACGGCCGCCTTCTTCAGCTTGAAAGGCAGGATCTTCAGAATAGTGCCTTCGCCCACGGCATCTTCGGCCTGCATCATGATCTTCTCGTCCAGGACCAGGGGGATGCAGCGGGTGCCCGCCAGTTTGTCGCCGGGGTGCACGATGGTGTTGCCGTGGCGGGTGGCGATCATTAGATCGTCGATGGAGTTGACGGCGATCAGCTTTTCGGAATCCACCTGCAGCAGGCCGTCGATCTCGGCCTTCAGCTCGATCTTGCCTTCCTTTACGTCGGTCCAGGTCATGTTGTCCACGCCGCAGAGGGAGGCCAGGCGTTCGGCTGCCTCGTCTTCGTGCAGCATGCCCTCCGTCTTCTCCCAGACGTACAGGTTTTCCTTGCCCATGGAGAGCAGTACGGGAATATCCTCCTCTGTGACGATATGTCCCTTGCGGAAGCGGGCGTCTTTGGATACGCCGGGAATGATCTGGGTCATGTCGTGACAGAGCACGTGGCCGACGGCCTCTTCGGTTTTGATGAGCTTCATTGTCGTTCTCCCTCGATGATATGGGTTCCTTCGGAACGTTTTGCATTATATCACATAACGCCGGAATAGTACAGAAAAAACCGGTTTACCGGCAGGCAGAAGTGGAGTATACTGTCAGTCAAATCCGGGAACGGGGGAGGGAAGATGAAGATCCTGGCAGTATCCGACGAAGAATGCCCTGCGCTTTGGGACGGCTACGTCCCGGGCAGGCTCTCTCCCTATGACCTGATCCTGTCCTGCGGCGACCTGAAGGCTTCCTACCTGACATTTCTGGTGACCATGAGCCGTGCCAGGCTGCTCTACGTCCACGGAAACCATGACGGCAGCTACGACTCGGCTCCGCCCGAGGGCTGCGAGGACATCGACGGCCACCTGGTGATCTGGCGAGGGATCCGCATCCTCGGCCTTGGAGGCTGCCTCTGGTATCATCCCGGCCCTTACCAGTATACGGAGGAGCAGATGCGCCGCCGGATCAGCAAGCTGCGCCGCGCGTTAAAGAAGAGCGGCGGGGCGGACATCGTCATCGCCCATGCGCCGCCAAGGGGGATGGGAGACCTGGAGGATCCCGCCCACAGGGGATTCGAAGCCTTTGCGGAGCTGATAGACCGGTACCACCCGGCCTATTTTCTGCATGGTCACACGCATCTGCGCTACGAGCATTTCCTGCAGCGGGAGCTGCAGCGCGGCGGCACCCGCATCATCAACGTCACGGAACGCCATGTGCTGGAACTGCCGGACCCGCCGGAAACAGTACAAAAAAACGATGCCCTGACCTGGGTGACAAGGCATCGCGAGACCCTCGACTGGAGGGATGGTTTTTCGATCATGAAAGGCCGGTGAGGCCGGGCGTCATTCGCCGCGCAGCAGAAGCAGGCATTCAGGAGGGATCCATATGGAGATCTCTTGAGGATCGCCCATGGCGGTCCACAACTCCGGTTCCACCTCCAGGCGGATCAGGCTGTAACCGGTCTTCCCGCCGGGGGTCTCCGCCATGACGATGGTGGAGAATGTGTCGTTGACCACACGGTCCACCCTGCAGTCGATGCGGTTGATCCCGATGTCTTCAAAAGTGATGTAGTGGGCACGGGCGCCTACGAAGGTCACGTCGGGGCCGATGGTCTCCGCCGCGGTCAGGGTCACGCCCCAGTCTGTACAGAGGACGGTATGATCGTCCTTTTTTTCTGCGCGGGAATAGTTTTTGCAGCCCGAGATCAGCGCGGCTCCCATGGTGCCTGGCGCGTCCATCAGCTGGCGGACCGGCTCCACGGCGTCGTTTTTTCCGCGGGTCAGCACGCAGACACTGTCACAGAGCCGCATCACCTCGTCGCGGCTGTGGCTGACGAAGAGGGTGTCGCCGTCAAACTCCTTGAGCACGTCCATCATCTCCAGTTCCACCTGCCATTTCAGATAGCTGTCCAGGGCGGAGAAAGGCTCATCCAGCAGCAGGACTTCCGGCTTGCTGGCCAGGATCCGGGCCAGGGCCACGCGCTGCTGCTGCCCGCCGGAAAGCTGGGCCGGACGGTGTTTTTCCAGTCCCTCCAGATGGAAGGCGGCGATCTTTTCCGCCACCTCGGCGGCCCGCTGCTCCCTTGGCAGGTTCCGCAGGGCGGAGGCGATGTTCTGCTCCACGGTCATGTTCGGGAAAAGGGCGTACTGCTGGAACAGATAACCCACTTTCCGCTCCTGGGGCGAGAGATCGATCTTTTGCCTGCTGTCAAACAGCACGCGGCCGTTCAATTCGATATGGCCTTCGTCAGGCTTGACGATACCCGCCACGCACTTCAGCGTCATGCTCTTGCCGCAGCCGGAGGCCCCCAGCAGGGCCAGGATCTCCCGGTCCGTGGAAAAATGCACGTCCAGCTGAAAATCTCCCAGCTTCTTTTTGATATCCACAGTCAGCATTGCTCTACCTCCCTGCCTTCGCGGCGGTCCGCTTTTCCAGCAGGTTGACCGTCAGCAGCACCACGGCGGAGATCGCGATGTTGATCATTACCCACTTGATGGCCATGGCGTCGTCGCCGGTGCGCCACAGCTGGTAGACCTCCGTGGCGACGGTGGCGGTGCGGCCCGGCGTGTAGCCGGCGATCATGCTGGTGGCGCCGTATTCGCCGATGGCGCGGGCAAAGGCCAGCACGGTGCCGGCCAGGATCCCCTGCCTGCAGTAGGGCATGCGGATGCGCCAGAAGATGTAGGTGTTGGAGAGCCCCAGCGTCCGGCCGGCGTCCGCCAGCGTCTCGTCAAAACTCTCAAAGGCGCCGCGGGCGGTGCGGTACATCAGCGGGAAGACCACCACCGTAACGGCAAAGATGGCCGACCACCACTGCATGGTCAGTTTGATGCCGAAGGTGTTCAAAAACCACAGGCCGATGGGCCGCTTGGGCCCCAGCATCAGCAGCAGGAGATAGCCCACCACGGTGGGGGGCAGCACCAGCGGGAGCGTCAGGATGACGTCCAGGATGCCCTTTACCACACGGGGCAGTTTGGCGATGTAGTAGGCCGCGGCGATCCCCACAAAGAAGACGATGACGGCGGAGATCGCGGCGATCCTCAGGGAATTGGTCAGCGGGAACCAGTTCATAAAAGCCTCCCGGTAATACAGAACAGGGGCAGGGATCAGGCCCTGCCCCGGAGTTTGAAAGTATGATTATTTATTCAGCGCGGTGAAGCCAACTGCCTCGAACACGGCGGAGGCTTCGGGGGTGGTCAGGTAGTCCAGGAAAGCCTGGGCCTCGGCCTGGTGCTGAGAGATGTTCAGCACGGCGGCGGGATAGATGACCTGGCCGCACATCTCGGCGGTGGCGGTGTCCACAGGGGTCAGGCCTGCGGAGAAAGCGTCGGTGGCGTAGATGATGCCGCAGTCCGCGGTGGCCTCGGAGACAGCCGTGGTGACTTCCTTCACGTTGCTGCCGTAGGTCAGCTTGGAAGCGATGGCGGCTTCGTCGATGCCGAAGAAGGTGAAGATCTTCTGGGTGTACTGACCTACAGGCACGTCCGCGTTGCCCATGGCCAGCAGGATGGTGCTGTTCTCGTCCTTCAGGGCGTTGATCAGATCGTCATAGCTGTTGATGTTGGCGGGGTTGCCCTCGGCCACACACAGGGCCACTTTGTTCTCCAGCAGATTGATGCGGGAGCCCTGGAGCACGAAATCCAGGCCCTCGGTGTTGACGTCGGCAGGAGCGGTGATGTCCAGCTGGTTCATCTGCTTCGGAGCGGCGGAGATGAACAGGTCGCAGTCCGCGCCCTCCTGGATCTGGGTCTTAAGGGTGCCGGAGGAATCGAAGGTGAAGACCAGATCGATGTTCTCATTGGCTGCCTCATACATGGACTCGATCTGGGTCAGGGTCTCGGTCATGGAGGCGGCGGCGAAGACGATCAGCTCAACATTTTCGCCGGAAGCACCCTGATTGCTCAGCGCGGTGAAGCCCACGGCTTCAAATACGGCGGAGGCTTCGGGGGTGGTCAGGTAGTCCAGGAAAGCCTGGGCCTCGGCCTGGTGCTGGCTGATGTTCAGCACGGCGGCGGGATAGATGACCTGGCCGCACATCTCGGCGGTG
>JAGAEH010000030.1 GCA_017613225.1 Lachnospiraceae bacterium | reverse complement strand
GGTGTAGCTCCACATCCGGTTGAACCAGTCCATGCTGTCCTCCGGCTTGCAGACCACCACCATCTCCTGCTTTTCAAACTGATGGATGCGGTAGACGCCCCGCTCCTCGATGCCGTGGGCGCCCTTTTCCTTGCGGAAGCAGGGAGAATAGCTGGTCAGCGTGTACGGGAGCTTCTTCTCATCCAGGATCGTGTCGATGAAGCTGCCGATCACGGAGTGTTCGCTGGTGCCGATCAGGTACAGATCCTCTCCTTCGATCTTGTACATCATGGCGTCCATCTCGGCAAAGCTCATCACGCCTGTCACCACATTGCTGCGGATCATGAAGGGCGGGATCATGTAGGTAAAGCCCTTGCCGATCATGAAGTCCCGGGCGTAGGCCAGCACAGCGGAGTGCAGTCTGGCGATGTCGCCCTTCAGGTAGTAGAAGCCGTTGCCCGCCACCTTGCCCGCGGTATCCAGATCCAGTCCGCAGAAGCTCTCCATGATGTCCGCGTGGTAAGGCACTTCAAAGTCCGGCACCACCGGCTCGCCGAATCGCTCCACCTCCACGTTTTCGGAATCATCCTTTCCGATGGGCACGGAGTCGTCGATGATGTTCGGGATCACCAGCATCACCTTATACAGGTCCTCTTCCACCTGCTTTTCCTCGGCGGTCAGCTCGTCGATGCGGGCGCCCTTGCCGGCGATCTCTTTCTTTAAGGCCTCGGCCTCCTCCCGCTTCTTCTGCGCCATCAGCGCGCCGATCTGCTTGGAAGCCTTGTTGCGCTCCGAACGCAGCGCCTCCACTTCCATCTTGATGGCGCGGTTGCGGCCGTCCAGCTCCAGCGCCTGATCTACCAGCGGCAGTTTGGCGTCCTGGAACTTCTTCTTCATGTTCTCCCGTACGATGTCGGGGTTCTCTCTTAAAAATCTGATGTCCAGCATGATTTTTCTGTCCTTATCGTTTTTTTGTCGTTCTGGATCCTTCGACTTCGCCCGTCGCTCGGGCTTCGCTCAGGATGACGGCCATATTATGTTCCGCGCCTCAGTCCTTGATCTCGTACTCCGCGGCGGCGGTCTCGTACAAGTCGTTTCCTTCACAGTCCGCGATCACCACGGCAGGGAAATCCTCCACTCTCATCTTCCGGATCGCTTCGGGACCCAGATCGTCGTAGGCGATGACCTCCGCCTCCTTGATGCACTTGGACAGCAGCGCGCCGGCGCCGCCGATGGCCGCCATGTACACGGCATTGTTCTCGCGGATGGCGTCCTTCACCGCCTGGCTGCGGCGGCCCTTGGCCACCATGCCCTTCAGGCCCAGCTTCAGCAGCTGGGGCGTATATTTGTCCATGCGGCTGGCAGTGGTGGGTCCGGCGGAACCGATGGCCCTGCCCTCCGGCGCCGGTGTGGGCCCCAGATAGTACAGGATCGCGCCTTCGATGGGTAGCGGCAGCTCCTCGCCCCGTTCCAGGGCCTCGATCATGCGCTTGTGGGCCGCGTCCCGGGCGGAATAGATCACGCCGGTGATGCTCACGGTGTCGCCGGCCTTCAGCTGTTTTACCACCTCTTCGGTCAGGGGCGTCGTAATGTTGTGCTTCATGATTCGCCCTCCTTACAGTGTTCTGGTGCTGTGCCGGTTCACGTGGCAGCAGATGTTCACCGCCACCGGCAGCTGCGCGATGTGGGTGGGATAGGTCTCGATGTTCACCGCCAGCGCGGTGACGCGGCCGCCCAGGCCCGCAGGGCCGATGCCGGTCTTGTTGATCGTTTCCAGGATCTCCGCTTCCAGCGCGTCCATGGCCTCGTTCTGGGCCTTCGCGGTCAGGGGCCTGGTCAGCGCGTGCTTGGCCAGCTCGGCGCTCTTTTCAAAGTTGCCGCCGATGCCCACGCCCACCACCATGGGCGGGCAGGCGTTGGGGCCGGCCTCTTTGACCGCCTGCAGCACCGCCGCCTTCACGCCTTCCACGCCGTCCGCGGGCTTTAACATGATGCTCTTGCTCATGTTCTCGCTGCCGGCGCCCTTCGGGGCGATGGTCAGGGTCAGCTTGTCCCCGGGCACGATGTCATAGTGGATGATGGCCGGGGTGTTGTCCCCGGTATTGACCCGGTCCAGAGGGTCCCGGACCACGGACTTGCGCAGATATCCGTCCCGGTAGCCCCGGCGCACGCCCTCGTTGATGGCGTCTGTCAGCGCTCCGCCCTCGATGTGGACCTCCTGGCCCACGCTGGCGAAGACCACGGTCATCCCCGTGTCCTGGCAGATGGCGATGTGATCTTCCTTCGCGATCTGCATGTTCTTCTGCAGCTGCCCCAGGATCTCTTTTCCCAACGGGGAGACCTCCGTCTCCTGCGCTTTCTTTAACGCGTCCTGCATGTCCTGCGCCAGCACGATGTTGGCCTCGATGCACATCTCGGCCACAGCGTCCGTGATATCATTTACATGGATCGTTCTCACTTTTTATCCTCTTTTCCGCCTTCCAGCTGCAATTTGACCTGTCCGGACTTATCCTGCTCTGTTTCCGCCTTGGCCTGCTCGGGCTCATCGTCGTCGGCGGATTCCTTCACCAGCGCCATGCTGGCAACCGCTTCGTTCTTTTCCAGATTGATCATCTTCACGCCGGAGGTGATGCGTCCCAGCCTGGAGATGTCGCTGACTGCCAGCCGGATGATGATGCCCTTCGTATTGATCAGCAGCACCTCGTTCTTGTTCGTCACAGCCTGCACGCCCACCAGATCGCCGGTCTTCGGTACGACCTTATAGCACTTCACGCCCTTGCCGCCGCGCTTCTGTGCGGAGAATTCGTCGATCTGGGTGCGCTTGCCGATACCGCGCTCGGAGACCATCAGAATGCTCTCTCCTTCCGTATCCAGCAGCATGCCGATCACCACGTCGCCGGCGTTCAGGCGGATGCCGTTTACGCCCATGGAGGCCCGGCCGGTGGGCCGCACGTCCTTTTCGTTAAAGCGGATGCACATGCCCTTCCTGGTGATCAGGAAGATGTCCCGCTTGCTGTTGGTGAACTTCACGTTGATCAGCTCGTCGCCGTCCCGCAGGCGGATGGCTGTCAGGCCGTTCTTGCGGATGTTCTCCATCTCCTTTAAGGAGGTCTTCTTCACCATGCCCAGCTTGGTGGACAGGAACAGGAAGTTGTTCTCGTTAAAGTCGCGGGACTGGATCGTGGCGGTGACCTTTTCGCCCGCTCCCAGCTGCAGCAGGTTCACGATGGCCGTGCCCCTGGCGGTGCGGCCCGCTTCCGGGATCTCGTAGGCCTTTAAGCGGTAGACCTTGCCGTAGTTGGTGAAGAACATCAGCTCGCAGTGGTTGGTGGTCATCAAAAGATCGGAGATGAAGTCCTCCTCGATGGTCTGCATGCCCTTGATGCCCTTGCCGCCCCGGTGCTGCGCCTTGAAGTTGGTCACGTTCATGCGCTTGATGTAGCCCAGGTTGGTGATGGTGATCACCGTGGGATCGTTGGGGATGATGTCCTCCATGGAGATCTCTTTTTCGTTGCTGTTCTTGATGATCTGGGTGCGGCGCTTGTCGCCGTACTTCAGATCCACCAGCAGCAGTTCTTCCTTGATCACGCCCAGGAGCTTCTTTTCATCCGCCAGGATGGCTTTCAGTTCGGCGATGCGCTCTAAGAGCTCCGCGTATTCCCTCTCCAGCTTTTCCCGCTCTAACCCGGTCAGGGTGCGCAGGCGCATGTCCACGATGGCCTGGGCCTGGGCGTCGGAGAGGTCGAAGGCCTCGATCAGGCCTTCCTTGGCCTTCTGAGTATTAGCAGAGGCGCGGATGATCCGGATCACCTCGTCGATGTTGTCCAGGGCGATCAGCAGGCCCTGTAAGATGTGGGCTCGCTCTTCTGCCTTGTTCAGATCATATTTGGTACGGCGCGTCACCACCTGCTCCTGATGATCCAGGTAGTAAGAAAGCATCTCCAGAAGGTTCAGTACCTTGGGCTCGCCGTTTACCAGTGCCAGCATGATCACGCCGAAGGTGTCCATCAACTGGCTGTGCTTGTACAGACGGTTCAGGACGATGTTGGGGTTCATGTCCCGCCGCAGCTCGATCACGATGCGCATGCCGGTGCGGTCCGACTCGTCCCGCAGCTCCGTGATGCCTTCCACCTTCTTTTCTTTATAGAGGTCCGCGATATTCTCGATCAGGCGGGCC